>JANQGN010000314.1 GCA_028277295.1 Rhodospira sp. | reverse complement strand
TAGAACATCATGTGCCCCAGCGAGAGCTGGCCGGCATAGCCGCCGACGATGTTCCAGGCCGTCGACAGGGCGGCGAACAGGCAGATGGTGATGAAGACGTGATAGACGAAGGCGTTGTCGATCACCGCGGGGATGAGGAAGAGGGCGGCCAGCAGCGCGGCCAGGGCCATCCGCCCGGTGACCACCGGGAGGCGCGCCGCGCCCGCTGGTTCGGCCTGGGAGACGACGCGGCCGGTCATGGCGACACGTGCGACAGGTTGGCGCGCGACCCGAGCAGGCCGGACGGCTTCAGGATCAGGATGAGGAGGAACGTGCCGAACACCACCGCCTCGCGCAGGTCCGAGCCGATGTAGAACCCGGACAGAGCGTCCAGGACGCCGATGATCATCGCGCCCAGCATGGCGCCGGGGATCGATCCCAGTCCGCCGAGGACGACGACCACGAACGCGGTCAGAACAAAATAGGTGCCGATGGTCGGCGAGGCGGGATAGAGCGGCGCGACCAGCGCGGCGGCCACCCCGACACAGGCGGCGCCAATGCCGAAGGTCAGGACATACATCCTGTTGGCGTTGATGCCCATGAGCTGGGCGGCGGTGCGGTTCTGGGCCACGGCGCGGATGGCCCGACCGGTGTTGGTGGCGCCCAGGAAGAGTTGAAGGCCCACCACCACGAGAATGGCGGTCACCAGGATCCACACCTGGCCCTCGAGAACACGGACGGGCCCGATCTCCCAGGGGGTGCGCAGGCCGCTCGACGGGGTGTTGGCGATATCCGCGCCGAAGATCATCAAGGCCAGGTTGATGAGGGCCGTCGACAGGCCCACCGTCGCGAAGATCTGGACATGCTCGTCGCGCGCCGCCAGCAGCGGCTGGATCACGAACCGCTGGGCCAGCGCGCCGAGCACGAACAGCGCCGGGGCCAGGGCCACGACAGTCACATAGGGATGCACCCCAATCCCGATGGTCAGCACATAGGCCATGTACATGCCCACCATCAGGAACTCACCATGAGCGAAATTGATAACCTTGACGATGCCAAAAACAAGAGTAAGGCCGATGGCAACGATTGTAAAAAGGCCGCCGAGCATGATGCCGTTGACCAGGATTTGAAGAAAAATCTCCATGGCGTCGCTCTATTCCTTAAAGCCAGCTTATCCTCTCCTGGGTCCGGTAACCACAAGATGGTGGCGCCGCCTGTCTCAGGATCGCGCTCCGTCCTGTGCTCACCTGGACTTCCGGGCTAAGCCTTGCTCAAAGAATGGGTGCGGGCCGTTTGAATGGCCCGCCCCAACCACTGGGCCCAAACACTGGGAATCACGCCAACGGCCATGGGGCATGACTGTTAAGGCCCTTGGCCGGTCGATGCGGCGGATGCGCGCGACGCATCCGCCCTGGGTGTTACCGACCCACCATCATGTCGGCCACGGCGGCACCATCCGGGTACACCGTGACAAGCTTGCCGCCCTGCCACTGCATACCCATCATGAAGGCGCGTTCGTTCTGATTGCCCGCGCCGAACTTGACGCCATAGCCGGCGGCGGTCTCGCCCCGTGGGATGTCGATGGCGCTGACGGCCGCCAGGATGTCGTCGGGCTCGAACCCGTTGCCCGCGTCGATGGCCTGGAGCAGCGCCTTGGCGCCCACGTAGTTGTTCAGGGAGTGGCCTGAGCGCGGATCGCCGCCATATTTATCGCGGTAGGCGTCCACGAAGGCTTCGAGGCCCGGCGTGTACGCGGTGTTGACGGCATATTGGGTGAAGTCCGCGTTCAGCACGCCCTCGATGACGTCGGCGCCGACGGCCTCGGCGGTCGGCCGCATGGAATAGCCGCCACCGCCGCCGACGATCGCGCTGGGCTCCAGTCCGGCCTCGTTGGCCTGTTGCAGGAACAGGACGGAATCGTTCTGGTACGACGTCTGCAAAATCACATCGACGTCGGCTTCCTTGAGGCTGAGCACGATGGACGACATGTCGACGATGTTCGCCGGATAGCCCTGGACGCTGACGATGGTCAGGCCGGCGTCCTCGCCATATCGCTCCTGGTGACCGGCCACGGAGGTTCCGTAGTTGGAATCCTCGTGGATGATGCCGACGCGCAGGTCTCCCGGCGCCTTGCCGAGGGCGGGGGCGACCTTCTCCACCAGCATCTCGACGATCAGCTTGCCCATGCTCTCGGCGGTCGGGTTGGTGCGATAGACGTAGGTGAAGCCGCGACCGGTGATGTCATCGGCGACCGCGCCCAACTCGAAATAGGGGATGCCGGACAGCTCGGCCACCTGGCTCGCGGCCATGGAGCGCGAGGACGAGTAGGTTCCGAAGATCGCCTTGACGTTCTCCAGCGAGATCAGGCGGCGGGCCTCGCCGATGGCCTGGTTCGGGTCCACCGCGTCGCCGCGCTCCAGCACCACCGGCTCGCCCTGCACGCCACCGGCCGCGTTGATCTCGTCCACCGCGATCTCCAGACCGCGCGCGCTTTCCTCCCCCAACAGGGCGAGTGGGCCACTGAAGGGGTACAAGGCACCGAACTTGACCTCGGCCATGGCCTGGGGCGCCATCGCCGTCATGGCGATCACCGATGTCGCGACAAGAGTTCGAATCTTCATCATTTCCTCCGTGTCTCA
>JANQGN010000121.1 GCA_028277295.1 Rhodospira sp. | reverse complement strand
GCGCGCAAGCTCTCGGCCGAAAGCGGGCCGGCGCGGCGGGCCAGCGCCAGCACCTCGGCGCTGACGTCGTCCATCTCGAACAGGCTGGTGCTGGGCACGTGGACCAGCATGCGGCGGCCGGAGACCGTGACGTCATGGACGTTGTGGGGGATCAGGGTCAGCAGGCCCATGGGGTGTCCTCCTGTTCTGCGTGACGCCTGTTACCGGATCGGCGGGTCGATGAACCGCTGCACGGTCACATAGAGCTGGCCCGAGCCCTCCACGGTGCGGTCGCCGTCCGCCACGGAGGCGGTGACCGACAGGTTGCCGACATTGTTGGTGCCCATGACGCGCATGGGATTGGGGCCGGCCGGGGCCGGCGTGAACAGGCCGTCGCCGGCGATGGCGCCCGCGAACCGGGCGTCCTCCAGGGCGTCCGCCGTGGCATCGAAGTTGCCGGTGCGCCACTCGGCGGCCATGACCCCGATGCGGATGTCATCCTCGGTGCCCGCCGCGCCGTCCGGACCGGCCATGTAGCCGATGGCCTCGAACTGCGCCGGGACCTTGGGGATGGGACCGGCGTTGCCGCCCACGCGGGCGAAGGTGACGGCCGGGACGACCTCGACCCGGGCGACGCTGTCGTAGACCACGAAGACGTCGGCCAGGATCTCGCCGCCCACGGAGACCGCGCGCGCGCCGGGTGCCGCATCGGCGGCGGCGGTGACGTCGAGCACCATGGTCTCCGGTCCGGCGGTCACGACGGTGACGGTCATGCCGCCGCCGAGATCGGCATCGCCAGACAGGCCCACCCCGGCGATGGTCACGCGGGCGCTCTCGCCTTGCCGCACATGACTGGGGATGACCGACAGGACGCGGGCGGCGGCATCGGTCCGCACGGCGGTCAGGGCGCCGCCGACAACATCGCGGTCGGTCTCGAACCATCGGCCGGTCAGTTCGGCGCCGTCCTCGGACAGCGCCATGACCTGGCGCAGGGCGGTGCCGCCGGACGTCAGGGCGGCGCGCCACTCCCCGGCACCGTAAACGAGTCCACGGCCAGTCTGGGAGATGGGCGCGCCATCCGCGAAGGTCAGATCGACGCTCAGGTCCAGCAGGCCATCGGCGGCGGGCGTCACCGTCATGGTGCCGGCGTAGCCGCCGCGCCCGGGTTGGTGACCGACCACGCGCCAGACGCCGGACAGCTCGGTATCAGCCGCCGCCGGAGCGTCACCCAAGGGATAGGTCGTCGCCAGATAGTCCAGAACATCGGTCTGGGCGATGCCCCACCAGTCCCGGTCGCGCGCCAGCGCCTGGTATTCGGCGGTTGGGTACTGGCCAAGGTGGAAATGCAGCAGCTTCTCCCAGTCCTCCGGCGAGCGCCGTTGCAGGGCCACGCGGGCATAGCTGTGGCACCGGCCGCACATCTCCGTCATCAGGGCCGAGGGGCCTTCGTCCCAGGCCACCGGGTTCTTTTCCAGGATGTAGCGGTAACCCTCGGTCTCGGCGCGGCTCAGGCCGCGCGTGTCGGCCAGATGGCGCACCAGGGTGCGGCGCTCGGTGGCGGTCATGTCGACGGTGTGGTCACGCATCATGCGCACCAGCGTCATGTCCCAGCCCTCGGGCGTGCGGCGGCCATCATCGATGCGGGTATAGGTGCCGTCGTCGCGCCTCTCATGGCACGCGCCGCACTTCTGCCGCAGCAGGGTTTCGCCGTCGGCGGGTTCGAGAACCGCCCAGGCGGGTGGTCCTTGGGCCGTGTCGTCGGCGGCCCACGCCGGGTCACCGGTCGCTCCGGCCATGGCCACGGTCAGGACGGCCGCGCCGCTCCAGACGGCCCATGGGGTCGAGTCGCGCATCTGTGGACCTCCCGCAGTCTCAGATATGCAATTATTAGGTGCTCATGTCCGCTCTTCTGTTCTTTTATTTGTGTTTGTCCATTGTGCAGACACCGCATCTGCCCTATTCTTAGGCTACGGACTCCCGCCGCCGGGTTCTTGACATTTCCGGACAACGATGCGGCGATGACTCCCTGAATTTTATGCGAGAGGGTCGGTTGGAGCGCGATATGCGGACGTCGGACATCACCGCCGACTGTATCGTTCTGGGCGGTGGCCCGGCGGGCGCGGTCGCGGCGCGATTGTTGGCGCGGGAGGGCGCCCGCGTGGTGCTGGTGGATCCGGACCGGGCCCTGCCCCGGCTGGAGGGGATCAGTGACCGCCTCATGACGTGGCTTCAGGGCGAGGGCCTGGCCGCGTGGCTGCCGGATCTGTCGTCCCGGGTGCCGCGCCGCGCGACCTGGGCCGGGACGGCCAGCGACCACAACGGCGAGCACCTGGTGGAGCGGGCCAGCATGAACGCGGCCCTGCGCGCCGCCGCCGCCGAGGCCGGCGCCACCGTGGTGACGGCGAGCGCTCAGGTGGCACCGGACAGGGGCGGAGTCTTCGCGCGCCTCTCCGATGGCCGCGCGGTGGCGGCCGCGCGGGCCATCGATGCCCGGGGCCGGGCGGCCCACGCCGGGCGGCCGGTGCGGCGCGGACCGGCGACGCTGGCGGTGGGCGGATGGCTGACAGAGTCGGGCGACCGCGTGGCCTCGGCGCAGGTGGCGCCCTTCGCGGACGGCTGGGTGTGGATCGCCCGGCCGGGCGACGGACGTGTCTGGGTCCAGGCGGCCCTCGATGCCCGGGAGGGCGGGTCCGCGTCCCCGACCGAGCGCCTGATGGCGGCGCTGGCGGCGGCCGCGGCCGATCTTGACCCCCTGCCCGGGGGCACGCCGGAGGGCGTTCATGTCCGTGACTGCGCCCCGGCCCTGCGCGAGGACATCATCGATCCGCGTTTGCTCCCCGCCGGCGACGCCGCCGCCGGCATGGATCCCCTCTCTGGCAATGGCATGCTCTGGGCCGTCTCCGGCGCCCTGGCCGCCATCGCCGCGTTGCGCACGTTGGCGGCCCGGCCGGGCGCCGCGTCCGAGGACCTGGCGCGGCGGTTTCTCGGCGAGCGCATCCGCGAGACATACGAGCGGCAGGCGCGCCTGGGCCGCGACTTCCTGCGCCAGGAGACGCGCTTCCGCGACCGGCCGTTCTGGGCCCGGCGGTTGGGCTTCCCCGATAACGCTCCGGTTCATGCGGAGGCCAGCGCGCCGGGCACGGTACGGCGGGCGATCGTTGTCGACGGGGGTCTTCTGGCCGAGCGCGAGATCCTGGTGACGGCCGAGGAGCCGGCCGGTGTCGCCTGGGTGGCGGGCGTGCCGATCGTCGAGGCATGGCGCCGCTGGCGGGCGGGCGCTGGCGAGGCCGCGCTGGCCGCCGAATGGGGACCCGAGGCCGCCGGCGCGGCGATCGGCTGGTTACGGGCGCGGGCGCTGGTGTGAGGGCTAGGCCCTGGCATCCCGCGCTCCGGCCCGAACCGTGTGCGGCGGTTTGCCATGCCACCGCGAGAAGGCGCGGGAAAAGGCGGTCTGGTCGGAATACCCGAGCCGAAGCGCGATTTCGCTCAACGGCCAGTCGGTGCGGGTGAGGTAGGCTTGCGCCCGACTCTGGCGGCACTCTTCCACGAGTTGGCGGAATCTGTCGCCACTGGCCTCCAGCCGCCGGCGCAGGGTGCGCCGCGACATCCCCAGCGTCTGGGCGATTCGGGTCTGATCGACCGGGCCCTGCCCCATGTCCTCCAATACGGCCTGCTTGACCCGGGTACGGAGCGTCTGCGCCCGCCGCCGGTCACGGGCCAACTGCTCCAGCGCGCGCGAGACGGCCGCGAAGCCGGCATCGGCCGGGTCGGGCAGCGGCGCGTCGAGCAAGCGTGCCGGGAAGGAGATCCGGTTAGTGTCCTCGCCGTGGGCGATGTCGTGGCGCAGGCGGGCCGCCAGCGCGGGGGTATCCGAACCCGCCCCGTGCTCGAACCCAACCGCCAGCGGCGGTGGCTCGGGTGCGCGGACGCGCTGGATCAGGGCGGCAATCAGGCCCAGGGTGAGTTCCGCGTCCTGCCGGCGGGGCCAGATGCGGTGATCGAGGATGGCATACGAAAAACACGCCTCGCCGTCCTCGACGATCAAGCGGGTGTGTGTGCCGGTCTGCAGGGTGCAAAAGGCGCGCTCAAGGCAGCGCAGGGCATCTCCCAGGGTGGGCGCCAGCGACAGGGCGAGTCCCAGGGCGCCCAGATCCGCCAACGCGAAACGTTCGCCGGTCCGCCAGCCGATGAGCGGGACGTTGGACACCGTGGCCAGGTCTTCCACCACCCCGACGAAGGCCGCCAGCGGGATGTCGGCCGGTGCCCCGGACCGGGCGTCCAGGCTGACGGCATCCAGATGCAGACCGTGGCGCGCCAGCAGCGCATCGCGGGCCGCACCCGGAAGGCAGGGGTCCCGTGTCAGGAAGGACAGCGTGCAGGCGCTGATACGTGGGTGTTCCATCGGCGTCGCGATCCCGGACCTGGTATTCCGGCTTCGCCGCGCGCGGCCTCGTTCTCCCCGCGCTCTGTCCGGCCAGCCGCGCGCATGGTCGGTCTTGGGGTGATCGTGTCCAGATGCCCCCCATCAAAGATATAACATTTACGCAATGATCGAGTGCGTCAAGCGACATGGTGATCCGTCCAGGGCAACGGGCTCAGGTTAACGCGGGCAACATTCCGCACGTTCGATGGAGATCCTTCGCACCTTTCAGGCGCTCAGGATGAGGTTACTATATTTAAGATAACCTCATCCCGAGCGAGCCCCATCCCGAGCG
>JANQGN010000070.1 GCA_028277295.1 Rhodospira sp. | reverse complement strand
GCAGGACCCATCCAGCCGGCCCAGGAAGGCGCGCTCGGCGATGACCCGGGTGTGGGAGTCGGGGCAATCCAGCGCCGCCACCCAGGCCAGGGTGCGGGGATCATCGGACCGGCAGGTGATGCCCACGGCGCCCTGGGCCACGGCGGGGAGCATCTCCTCCGCCTCCAGCGGGCATGTGGCCACGTGGGCCATGTTCATGCGGTTCAGGCCGGCCATGGCCAGCATGGTGGCGTCCGCGACGCCGTCTTCAAGCTTGCGCAGGCGGGTTTGCAGGTTACCGCGGAAGTTGATGACCTTGAGGTGTGGGTAGCGGCCGAGGATCTGGGACGCCCGGCGCAGCGAGGCGCTGCCGATCACGGCGCCCTCGGGCAGGTCCGCGAAGCTCTTGTAGCGAACGGATATGAAGGCATCGCGCGTGTCCTCGCGCGGCATGATGGCGGCCAGGACAAGGCCGTCCTCCAGCACGGTGGGCACGTCCTTCATGCTGTGCACGGCGATGTCAATGGCGCCGCTGGTCTGGGCGTCGTCAATCTCACGCGTGAACAAGCCCTTGCCGCCGATTTCCGACAGCGGGCGGTCCTGCACGGTATCGCCGGTGGTCTTGATGACGTCGATGCGCATCGCCTCTGGAGCCGCCAGGTCTGGGTGGGCGGCCGCCAGGGCGTCGCGGGCGGCGTGGGCCTGGGCCAGCGCGAGCGGGCTGCCGCGCGTGCCGATGCGAAGAAGCGGTGTCGTGTTCATGGGCCCAGGTTTGTAAGGGGTGATCTTCGTCCTGCAAAGCCCTATTTCTGGTCTCATGATCATCCTTGGACTTGAAACCAGTTGTGACGAGACCGCCGCCGCCCTGGTTGCGGACGACCGCCGGGTTCTGGCGCAACGCCTTCTCTCGCAACACGACGCGCACCGGCCCTATGGGGGCGTGGTGCCTGAGATTGCCGCCCGCGCCCACCTGGATCACCTGGACCGCCTGGTCGCCGAAACCCTGGCCGACGCCGGGGCGACCCTGGCCGAGGTGGACGGGATCGCCGCCACCGGAGGACCCGGCCTGATCGGCGGGGTCATCGTTGGCGTGATGACCGCCAAGGCACTCGCCCTGGCCACGGGCAAGCCGTTCGTGGCCGTCAACCACCTCGAGGCCCACGCCCTGACGGCGCGGCTCAGTGACGACGTGGCCTTTCCCTATCTGCTGCTTCTGGTCTCCGGGGGACACTGCCAGCTTCTGATTGTGCGCGGCGTGGGCGACCACCGCCGGCTGGGCACCACCATCGACGACGCCGCCGGGGAGTGCTTCGACAAGGCCGCCAAGATGATGGGGCTCGGCCATCCCGGTGGGCCGGCGCTGGAACGGACGGCGGCGGGCGGTGACCCGGCGCGGTTCGCGTTGCCCCGGCCGATGCGCGGGCGGGCGGGCTGCGACATGTCGTTCTCCGGGCTGAAGACGGCGGTGCGGCAGACGCTGGACGGCTTGCCGCCGGGACCCCTGTCGGCGCGCGACCGGGCCGACCTGGCGGCGTCGCTTCAGCAAGCGGTGGCCGATGTCCTGGTGGAGCGAACAGAGCGGGCCATGACCCTGTTCGAGGGGGAGACCGGCGCGCCCGAGTCGACCAACGGCCCCGTCCTTGTCGTCGCTGGCGGGGTCGCCGCCAATGGCGTGTTGCGGGGGGCGCTGGGGGCGCTCTGTGACTCGCGGGGCTTCCGATTCGTGGCGCCGCCCATCGCTCTGTGCACCGACAACGCCGCGATGGTGGCCTGGGCGGGGCTGGAGCGGCTGCGCCTGGGCCTCACGGATCCGCTGGACTTCCGGCCGCGGCCGCGCTGGCCGCTGGACCCGGCGGCGCCGGGCCGCGCGGGAGGTCGTGGGCCGATGGCCGCCAAGGATGATATCAAGAGTTGAAGGCTCTCGAGTCGCTTCCGCGCGCCCATGGCGAGTCCGGGGGCAAACACGCGAGTCCGCGCCCGGCCCCGGTTTTTTCCCTGTATGTTGGATGTGAGCGTCCCTCATGCTGAGCACCCACGCGCAAAGGATCGTCACACTCATAAACCGCACGAGACTTATATACTCATCAGTGTCCGGATCGACTGCGAAGGTCGTTGGGAGCGTTCAGCAAAATACGGCGAACCTTGAACCGGCGACACTACATCTGAAATCGGCTATTCTCGGTCGCATCGGTTGTCGGTGCCGCGGCAGGCACGTGCCTGACGGTCCGCGATGGAGAGGGCGCCATCATGACCAAGCCCGAGCGGACAGAGCGGCCGCGTCTGGATCAGGGGGGTGCCACGGCGGCGCCCCAGGACGGTTCCGAGGCTCCAGGGCCGTCCTGGGGGCCGATGGCGTCTGAAGAATCGTCGTCGTTCACCACGGCTGGCGTGGAGGACAACGCCGCCGATCTGGAAGCCCTTTTCCTGCGTCACGATCAGCGGCGCCACGTCATCGACCTGCGCCTCAGTGTGCCCTGGTTCGGGCGCGGCCTGTATCTCGTGATCCTGGGCGGCGGTGAACTGCGCTCACGGCCACGCTTGCGCCGTGAGCGTGACCGCCATCCCCTCCTGACCCTGGGCAACATGCTTCTGGTGGTTTCGCTGGTGGCCATCGCCTATGCCATTGCGCTGGTGGCGCTGGTGGTGTTCCAGGGCATGGCTGGCTGAGGACTCCGAGGCCCGCCGCCCTTGGGCCTGACGCCCGCGTCAGGGAGAACACCCGCTGGAGGCCCTGGCCAGCCCGCCGGTCGGACCCGTGACGTCACATCCCGCCTGGGGGGACCAGCGGGGTGGGTCCGTGGAGGCCCTCACGAAACAGGCCACCCCAGACGGGGCGGTCTGTCGTGCGTCGTGCCAAGGGGGACGGGTGTCGACCGCCGAGGCTCACCCCGCGCGCCGCCCCACCAAAGCCCACGCCATCGGCAGGACGGCGGCCGCCAAGACGATTTTCAAGGCGGCGCCGGCCAGGAACGGCGTCAGGCCCTGCGCCACGGCCGCTTCGATGCCGATCAGCGTGGACAGCCAGGCCACCCCGAAGCCGAAGATGATCGCCGTGCCCAGGGTCATGGCCACCAGCGTGCGGATCACGCCGCGATCCCAGCCACGCTCCGCCAGCCAGCCCAGCAGCATGGCGGAGACCACGAAGCCAGCCAGATACCCGCCTGTGGACCCCATCATATAGGCCAGCCCCACCCCACGCTCCGGGGTGTTGGCGAACACCGGAAGGCCCAGCGCGCCCTCGGCAAGATAGATCAACAGGGTCGCGCCGCCCAGCCGCCAGCCACAGGCGGCGCCGATCACCAGCACGACGAACGTCTGCATGGTCATGGGCACGGGCCACATGGGGATCTGGGTTTTGGCCGAAAGAGTGAGCAGCACGGATCCGGCGACAGCCAGCACCAGCGCGCGCAGAAGCCGGGCGCCCATGCTGGCTTGCGTGTGGCTCGGCCAGAGCATGGCCGCGAGGGTGGGATGAGTCAGGGTCGCGGTATTCATGGTTCGCCCTTTTCTGTCCCTGTTGAGCGGGATCATTGCCGACGGCTGGGATCCAGTCCCCGACTCCCATGCATGGACCGTAATGGAATTTGGCGCCAGAGGGAAATGCCGGAGGTGCGACGACCCTGGAGTGTCCCCCCCAACGCCGCGCGCCGGGTCGTTCCCGAGGGACGGCTGGGCCGATTGTTGGGCGTACTGTATACGACTTTTGGGGATGTCTTGAGACCGTGTTGCAGCTTTACACGATGCGCATGCTGTGTTTTCGTTTGACGACGGACAAGCAAAAAATACAAACGTTCAAAAAACGCGCGGTTGCGCCCGGGAGACCTCGGAAGCGCGCCGCCAGGGGGAGGATCAGCCATGCGACGCGATCATGCGGCGCTTGTTGGCGTTTCGCTGGCCGTCTGGGCCGGGCGCGGTGGTGATCATGGATACACCAATCGCGCCGAACTGGACCGACGGATCGCGCCCATAGGGACGCGACGGTTCGGCACAAGGATCATGAGCGCGGGGCCGCGCAACCATAACGCAGCGCCCGCGGGCGGGTGGACCGAACGGCTTGACGCCCTCGATCAGAATGGGCGCGCCACCGGTTTCCAGCGGTCGCACGCCCAGACCGACGCCGAGGAGATCGGTATCGAGGAGATCGTCGGGGCCAGTCCCACGGCGCTCGCCTCCTTCTCCGGGACGGCCGCCTCCGCCCCCGTGTCCGGCGCCGTGACCCGCGCCAGCACCCTTGGCGCCACGTCGAATACCCCGTTGTAACGTCGCTCGGCGGACCTTCGGTCGCATCACGTCACGCATGCGCCCTTGACGGCTCTCGCGCGGCTTGGCGCGCGGATACCGCTTTTAATAGGATTCGCAACGATCTATGGTCGCGCCGACCGTCCGCCCGAGCCGCCTCCGCCGGTGCCGCCCGCGCCGATCGCCGAGGTCCATCGGAGCCCTGAAGGAGGACGTCCCTTGAAGGTTTCCGTTCGTATTCTCATCGGATTCCTGTTCATTCTGTTCTTGACCGTCATGGTCGCGGTTGTCGGCTGGCGTGCGCTGGAACAAAGCAATCGCGGGTTCGAGACGGAACGGATCGGCCGGAACGCGCTCACCTTGCTTGGCAAGACCGATAACGCCGAGCTGCTCGGGCGGGTTGACGAGAGGTTTGAGTCCGAGGCGGCCGTGCGGGCCGGGCTGGACGCGATCGCGGCGGACCTGGACGCCTTGGCGGCGAACGAGGACCTCGGCGACCAGGTCGAGGCCGCGCGGCGGGCGGTCGACACCTACCGCGACAACTTCGCGGCCTTCAAGGCCAGTTCCGAGGCAGTGTCCAGCGCCGCCGAGTCCATTCTGACCCTGGGCCAGGAGTTGGAGGGGATCGTCGCCGATGAGGTCGAGCAGCGGTCCAACCGCCTGCAGCAAGCGCGCGAGAACGTGCAGACGGCCAACAACGACCGCAATCGATCCGACGGCTTGCGGGACCGTGTTCGCGCCATGGAGGATGCGTTGGCCGAGGTGTCGTTGGCCTTCGAGCGCGCGCTGGCGGAAAACACCGTGGAACGCGCGCAGGATCTCTCGGCGGCGGCGGACGCCCTGTTGCCGGCGACCGCCGGCCTGGCGACCGCCGTGACGACCGTGGACGCGGTGGAGACCGGCGACGTGAACAGAGCATTCGGGCGGGTTCGGAAAAGCCTGTCGGCGTTCGCCACCACGTCAGAGGATGCCCGCGCCACCCGGGGCATTCGCACAGCGGTGGTTCGATCCCTGGACGAGGCCGCCGAGAGTCTGTCCACGGCCATGGCGGCGCTGACGCGTATTCAGATCGAACGCCTGAATGCGGCTCAGCAATCCTTGGCGTCCCGTGCCGACATGGCGGCGCTGAACGAAACGACGCTGACGTTGGCAAGTCTGGAAACCCTGGCCGCGCGGGTGCGCACGCAGGAACAGGTGTTTGTCATCACCGGCGATGAATTGGCCGCCGAAACCGCCGACGAGGCGGCGCGCAAGCTGCTCGCCGGCGCCTTGACCTTGCGGCGCTCGGTGGGCGATGGACCGGCGGCGGCGCCTGCGGAGGCCGTCGCCGATGCGGCGCAGGCCCAACGGCAGGCCCTCAAGCAGGTGTTTGATCTGGACGACGCGTTGCTGGCCGCGCGTGAGGCCCGCCGTGCCTCCGAGATCGAGACCGCCGAGGGCTTGGCGGCCCTGAGGGACTTGACCGAACGGGCATCCAAGGCCGCCGATACCCTGGCGCAGCAGTCGCTGACCGCCACCATCCGGTCGTTCAACAGCCTCGACGCGGCCCAGAACACCATCGCCGCGGCCGGCACGCTGGCGGACGTGACCCAGACCGCCAAGCAGATGATTTTCACCTATATCGCCCAGCCGGAGTCCCAGGATGTCGACGCCATTCGCGCCGTTCTGGCGGAGGTCGAGGCCCACCGCGCGGTGCTGATCGATAGCGTGATGCTCACCGACCCCTGGAATGTGGCCGACCTGGAGGAGGCGTTTGGCGGGAAGGTGTCGACGCTGATCGAGGTGTTCGAGCAGTTGGTCGTCGAGACCGAGGACATCATGGTCGCCGACGGCGGCATGGCGGCGGCGCGGCAGGCGTTGACCGACGCCCTGGAACGGGCCAATACCGCCGCCGCCGGGGAGGCGGCCGACGACGGCGATCTGGCGCGGATGCTGCTGCTGGTCGGCGCCGGCCTGGCGCTGGTGCTGGGCGTCGCGGCGGCGGCCGTGATCGGGCGCTCGATCACCCGTCCGGTCGCGGCCATCACCGAGGCCATGAAGCGTCTGGCGGACAACGACCTGACGGTGGACATCCCCGGGCGGGCGCGGCGCGACGAGATCGGCGACATGGCCGCGG
>JANQGN010000685.1 GCA_028277295.1 Rhodospira sp. | reverse complement strand
GGGCGATGATGGCGGCCACGGTGTCGGCGGCGGCGGTGGTGTCGGGGAAGCCCATGAGCAGGGCGCGGGCGGTCTCCGGGCCGCGCAGGATGCGCACAGTGACCTCGGTGATCACGCCGAGCAGACCCTCGGAGCCGGTGACCACCCCCATCAGGTCGAGGTCGCCCGGATCCAGGTGCTTACCGCCCAGGCGCACGATCTCGCCGGTCATGAGCACCAGTTCCAGACCGAGGAGGTTGTTGGTGGTCAGGCCGTACTTCAGGCAATGCACGCCGCCGGCGTTCTCGGCCACGTTGCCGCCGATGGAACAGGCGATCTGACTGGAGGGATCGGGAGCATAGTAGAACCCCCGCCCCTGCACCGCCTGGGTGATGGCGAGGTTGGTGACCCCGGGCTGCGCGACCACGCTTCGGTTGTCGTAATCGATCTCCAGAATGCGATTGAACTTGCCCAGCCCCAGGGTGACCGCGTCGGCCAGGGGCAGGGCGCCCCCGGACAGCGAGGTTCCCGCGCCCCGGGGCACGATCTTGACGCCGGAGTCATGGCAGTAGCGCAGGACCCTGGAGACCTGCTCTGTTGTGGACGGCAGCACCACCACCAGGGGCGGCTGACGATAGGCGGTCAGGCCGTCGCACTCATAGGCCCGCAACTCGTCCTCGTCGACGATCACCCCCTCGCCCAAATGACTACTGGGGGGACCGTCTGGCACCAGACGTCGAAGATCGCGGGCGATCCTGGCCCGGCGGGCGATGACGGCGGTGTCGGGATCGGGCATGCGCATGGGCGGACGTCCTCGGCCATCAGGCACGGCGCGGGCCGGTCATGACGGAACCGCGACAGTATAACCGATGTACGCCCAGGCGAGCCCCACCGCAAGCACACAACCGCGCCGTTTCCACCCGGTGGGAACGCCGGTCCACCGCACACGGTCGACTGGTGCGACAGGCGTCACAGTCCTCATCATACAAATCTTGTCGCTCTTCAGTCGCCGGCCATACCGGCTGGACTTCCCAATCGTGAAACATCAGGATAGATATCGGCCAATCGGACGGCCCCTCTTATGGCCAACCTGTTAACGGCCACAATTTCATCACGGGCTCTTGGCCCGTGCCACGTCTGGGCGATCGGAGCGCTTGTTTCTCATGGATATTGTCATTGCCCGCGCCATTCATGTTCTGGCGCTCGTCCACTGGATCGGTGGCGTGTTCATGGTCACGGTCGTCCTGCTGCCCGCCATGCACCGGCTGGCGACGCCGGAACGGCGCATCGCGGTGTTCGAGACCATCGAGGGCCGGTTTTCCGCCCAGGCCAAGGTCTCGGTGACTCTTGCCGGCCTGTCTGGCCTTTACCTCACCGAGCGCCTGAACGCCTGGGACCGGTTTCTGTATCCAGAGTACTTCTGGATGCACGCCATGGTCCTGGTATGGCTTCTGTTCACCATTGTGCTGTTCGTGGCCGAGCCCCTGTTTCTGCACGCCTGGTTCTTGCGCGAGGCCAAGAAACGGCCAGAGGTGGTGTTCGCGCGCATCCAGCGTGCCCACACCATCCTCTTGACGGTCAGCCTGCTGACCATCGCCTTCGCCTCGCTGTACTCAAACGGGTTCTATCTTTGACGGTCTCTCTTTTGACCCGGACCGGACGTCACCCCTCGCTCGCCCGCTCGCGCACCACCAGGACCGAGCAGTTGGCGTGCCGCACGACGCGCGCGGCGTTGGGACCCAGCAGATAATCGCGCAACTCGGGCCGGTGAGCCCCGATAACGATCAGGTCGATCCGGCGCTGCTCGGCCATGGTCAGCACGGCTTCGTAGACGTTGCCCTCGCCCACCAGGTGATTGACCGTCATGCCCGGCGGCAGCGGCCCGTCAGCCTTGGCCTTAAGCTGGTCCATGACCACCCGGGCCATCTGCTTTTCGTACCCATTGGGGAAGAACTGGCCGACAATGCTCATGCCGAAGGCCGGCACCACGGTCATGACGTCCAGGCGCGCCGACCACTGGCGCGCCAGGGCGACGGCGGTGGGATAGGTGCGCTCCCAATCGAACGGCGCGTCAAGATCCACGGAAACGAGAATGTTCTTGAACACTGGCCTGGATCTCCCGCTGCGATCGAAGGGCTGGCCGCCACCCTAGCATGCGGGCGCGCGGCACAAAACAGCGCGCCAGCACGCCGGCCCGTTCGCGGTCGCCTCGTTGACCCCGCCTGGACCAGGGCCGCGCGTTGATTCTGTTGCGGCGCCCGCGCGCGATCCTTATATAGCGCCAAACCTCGACACGCCCGACCCGCGGGCGGCGACCGGTCCCCCGGGGTACCGCGGGACGAGACGCCGCCGGGCGGGATCGACGGACACCCAATCGCTTCTTTCGGGACTCGCCGCGGTGCCTGATGGGGCCGCCGCGTTTCGCCAAACTGGAGACAGCCCATGAGTAAGGTTATCGGTATCGACCTGGGAACCACCAACT
>JANQGN010000602.1 GCA_028277295.1 Rhodospira sp. | reverse complement strand
GACCACGATCCAGCTCAGGGTTTCCAGGGGGAACACCACCCGCTTCACCAGGTTGGGCTGGCCGACGATGATCCCCGGCCCCCGGGTGAGAACCTCCACGAACAGGCCGTGGACGATCAGCCCGGCGAACAGGCGCGGCGCGAACTGCAACGCCGATGCCTCGGCCATGTCCGGCCAGCGGGCGCGGAAGACGACCCCGAAGACATAGGTGTAAACCGCCAGCATTAGCAGCGGCAGCACCAGGGTCCACAGCAGCCCAAGCACCGAGCCGCGATAGCGCCCCAGGATGTCGCGCACCACCATTTGCCAGACCAGATAGCGATGCGTCGCCAGGCAGCGCGCCGCCCGCGCCAGGGTCACGGGCACGTCACGGGCGGCTTGGACGAGGTGGACGGCAAGGCTCACGGCGTGGGTGTCCTGTTTGTCGGCGAGATCGGCGAGACGCGATGACGGGCGGCCCTGTATAGCGCCGGCGCGGCCCTTACGCCACCGCCGCCACGCAGGACCGCGCCGCCTCCAGCAGCCTGTCGACCCGGCGGTCCCATGACCAGCCGGCCATGAACGCCACCGCCGCCCGCCCGCGCGCCGCCGCCGCGTCGCGGTTGGCATAGGCCCGGTCCATCGCCTCCAGAAGCTCCTCGACCGAGGACTCGCCCCAGTCGCGGCGCCCGGTCTCTGCCGCGTTGGCGCTCACGGCGGCCTGCCGGGTCAGCACGGCCACATGATCGCCCACCAGGTCCAGATGCCCGGTGTTGCGCGACAGCACCGTGGGCAGGCCGCAGGCCATGGCCTCCATGGCCGGCAGGTTGGTGCCACCCTCGCAGCGGCTGGGGAAGACCGCAAGGTCGCACTCGCGAAGCACCATCGGCATTTGCGTGTTTCGGACCAGGCCCAAATCCAGGATGGCGTCGTCTGGAATACCATTGCGGACCAGCCAGGGCACCAGGTCAAGGCGCCCATCCTTGACCTCGGGCACGCCATCCACGTGGGGCGAGCGGGCGATCTCCGCCATGCTCTCCGGCCAGAGGTTGGCCCAGCCGCACACCAGCACGGCGTCGGGGTGGCGCTGGCGGAAGGCGCGGAAGGCGGCGACGACGATGTCCTGGCCCTTGCGGTATTCCAGCTTGCCGCCGGAGAACACCAGGAAGCGGCCTGGGAACAGACCAGCCTTCGGCCCCGGGTGAAACAGCGCCGGGTCGATGCCCTGGGGGCAACAGGCCACATTGCTCAGCCCCAACTCGGTGAGCACCCGGGCGTTCCAGGACGAGCCGGCGATGATCAGCGGCAGGCGGGCGGCCTGGGCGAGCGCCTTTGGCGGGATGTCCGCATGCTCGAAGAACAGCAGGCCGATATCCGGACGCCCGGGACTGTCGCGAAACGACGGATAGGCCGTCAGGCGATCCCCCATGGGCTGGAGCACGGGAAACGCCAGCCGCCGGCCCTTGTTCGCGGCCAGGCTGTCGCGCAAGGCGCCATGCGCCTGCAAGGCCGGCAGCAGCAGGTGCGCGCGCAGTGGATCGATATCGATGCCCTTGGCGACGTTCAGCAGCACCGGCTCGACACCCTTGCGCGCCAGGGTGAGGGCCAGATTCAGAGCGTAGACCCCGCCGCCGCTGGGCAGGCCCACCGTCCAGGCGATGCCGAGCCGATCCACCGCGCCTGTTCTCCCCATCCCAGAATCCCGAACACCGCCGCCCCCTTACCCTAGTGGCGAAGGCGGACGCAACCTCCCGTGCCCCTTGACCGGCGGGATGGCCCATGCGATGGCTCCGGCCCATGACATCGCCGCCGTCTGTCGACACCCCGCTGGCCCAGGCCCGGGCGCGCTTTCGCGCCCGCGATGACACCTGCGCGGATCTTTATCGTCAGGTCCTGGCGAACGACCCGGCCCACGCCGAGGCGCTGGACATCCTGGCCCGATTCGCCACCCGAGACGGCAACCATGACGAGGCCCTGTCGCTGCGCGAGCGGCTGGCGCGGGCCCGCCCCGACACACCCGCGAGCCATGCCGCGCTCGGCCAGGCGCGCCTGCGGGTCGGTGATCTGGTGGGCGGCATGACGGCGTACCGCCGGGCCTTGACGCTGGATCCGGCGCATGCCGTCGTGATCTCGCGACTGGGCTTCCTGGCACGGCGGCGCCAGCAACCGGCGGAGGCGGTCCGGTGGTTCACCCGCTGGCATCGCCTGGCGCCGGGTGACGCCGAGGCCCCCAAGGCATTAGCCACGGATCTGCTGGCCCTGAACCGCACCGACATGGCCGCCAATACATTGCGATCAGGCCTGAGGCACCATCCGAACGATCACGAACTGTGGGTCAATCTGGGCCTGGTGCTTCGCCGCGCGAAACGGTTGCCAGAGGCGGCGGACGCCTTGCGTCAGGCCGTGCGGCTCAAGGACACCGACACCGCCGCCTGGCACCAACTGGCCGTGACCCTGCGGGACACAGGCCAGAAGGAGCAAGCGCGGCGGACCTTCGAACGCGTGCTGTCCCTGGCCCAGGACCACGCCGACGGACGCCTGGCGCTGGGGGCCCTGCTCAAGGAGCAAGGTGAGTGGAACCAGGCCGTGGCCACGCTGGACCCCCTGGCGCCGCCACCAGGGCTGACCCAGGCGGGCATTCTGCTGGCCATGGCCCGTCTGCCCATGGTGTATCGGTCCGAGGCGGAGATGGCCCGGTGCCGCGCCGCCTACGCGCGCGACCTGGCGCGCCTGGCCACGCCGCCGACGGCTCCGGTCTCGCCCCAGGCCATGGCCCGCGCCGCCGACGCCGTCGGCACCTCGCAGCCCTACTATCTGCCCTATCAGAACCAGGACGACCGGCCCCTGCAGGAGACCTACGGCCGCGCGGTCCACGCCGCCATGGCCGCCGCGCATCCGGCCTTGAGCGTGGCGCCGGACACGCCGCCGCCAGCCCCGGGCGAGCCCGTACGGGTCGGCCTGGTCTCCGGGTTCTTCCGCTGGCACACCATCTGGAAGCTGTTCCTGCGCGGCTGGATGACCGGGCTGGATCCCGCGCGGGTGCGCCTGACCGCCTACGCAACCCACCCGACCGTGGACGACACCACCCGCGCCGCCCGCCAGGGTTTTCCCCGGTTCGTCGATCACCGCCCCTTCGAGGCCATGGCCCAGGCCATCCGCGACGACGGGAATCACGTTCTCATCTGGCCCGAGGTGGGCATGGACCCCATGGCCGCGCGCCTGGCCTGCCTGCGGCTCGCCCCGGTGCAGTGCGTCTCCTGGGGGCATCCTGACACCACCGGCCTGCCCACCATAGACTGGTTCCTGACCAGCGACCTGATGGAGCCGGCGACCGCGGATGACCGCTACACCGAGCGCCTGTATCGGCTGCCCAACCTGGGCATCGCCTACCCGCCCCTGACCGTGCCGACCACGGCCACCGACTTCGCGGCCGCGGGCATCCCCGACGACGCCACCCTGATCCTGTGTTGCCAGTACCTGTCGAAGTACCTGCCCCAGCATGATCGCCTGTTGGCCCGCATCGCCGCGCGGGTGCCCAAGGCGCGCCTCGCCTTCATCGATATCCGCCGCCCGCGCCTCAAGACACTCTTGCAAGAGCGTCTGACAGCCGCCTTCGCGGCGGAAGGCCTGGCCGTCGATGACCATGTGGTGTTCCTCCCCTACATGCGGCCCGGTGTCTACGCGGCGCTCAACGAACGCGCCAACCTGTATCTGGACACCATCGGATGGTCCGGCGGCAACACCACGCTGGAGGCCGTGGCCCATGCCCTGCCGGTGGTCACCCTGCCCGGGACCTTCATGCGTGGGCGCCACTCGGCCGCCATCCTCACCCACATCGGCGTCACGGAGACCATCGCCGACTCCGAGGACGCCTATGTCGAGCTGGCGGCGCGACTTGGCACGGATCCCGCCTGGCGCGCCGGGATCAGCGCCCGCATCGCCGCCGGCCGCGACCGCATCCATACCGACACCGCGCCGCTGCGGGCCCTGGAGGATTTCGTGGAGGGGGTGGCGCGACGGGGCGCGGCGCCGGCTCAGTCCGCGTAGGCGACGGGGCCGCCCAGGCCCTCCATCAAGGCCCTGAGCCGCGATAGGTCGGGAATGGTGATGGTGCGGCCCTTGCGCACCAGCAGGCCATCCTGGGCCAGATCCAGCAGCACCCGCGCCACGGTCTCGCGGCTGGCGTTGATGCGAGTGCCCAGATCCGCTTGCGTCGGCACCGGATGCACCAGATGGGCGCCGTGGGTGACCGGGCTGGGCTTTGCCAGGGCAATGAGTTCCCGGCAGACCCGTTGCGTGACGGTCTGCGTGGACAGGCTTTGCAGGCGCTCATTCGAGGCCCGGATCAGGCCGGTGAGGCGTGTCATGACCCGCCAGGCGATCACCGGCTGCTCGGCCAGCAGGGTGCGAAAGCGCTCTGCCGGCATCACCAGCAGCATGCCGTCAGTGCGCGCCGTGACGCAGGCTGAGCGGCGCATGCCATCAATGGCGGCGATCTCACCAAAATAGGCGCCCTCGCCCAATTCGGCGAAGGCGATCTCGCGACCGCTGCGGGAATAGCTGGACACCGTGACAATCCCGCGATGGATGAACATCACGTCACGGTCGGCGCTGGTGACATCGCAAATCACCTGCCTGGCGGAGAAGGCGCGCGGATGACAGCCGCGCGCGAGGTCGGCAAGCAGCGCCTGCGGCACCCCGTCGAACAGAGCAAACTGCGCTAAGGACTCAGGATCGGACATCACGGCCCCCCCGTGGTGGCTCCTCCGAAACCATGGCCCGAGACGGGCTCGCGCGCAACGGTGTGACCAGATCCCATCACAGGCGCGCAGGCGAGCCCGGCTGATTACTCTGAACGTCGAGCAAATCCGCACGTCCGACTCAGGGCTCCGAACCCGGATGGACGATCGTTCATGAGTCACGATCCGAGAGGGTCAGGACCATCGATGGAGATCCTTCGGTCGCTTCGCTTCCTCAGGA
>JANQGN010000533.1 GCA_028277295.1 Rhodospira sp. | reverse complement strand
TCCGGACTTTTCCTTCGCCGGGACCCCAGTCGCGACGGAAGGCTACTCCTTGATCCAGATCGAAGGCATCTCGAAAGCGTTCGGTGGGCTGCAAGCGGTCGATTCCGTGCATTTCACCATCGCCAAGGGCGGAATAACAGGCCTGATCGGTCCCAATGGGGCTGGCAAGAGTACCCTGTTCGCCATTCTCGCCGGCTTCCTGCCGCCCGATCGCGGCCGCGTCATTCTTGACGGGGAGGACATCACCGGGCTGGCGCCGCACAGGCTGTTTCATCGGGGTCTGGTGCGCACGTTTCAAATCCCGCATGAGTTCTCTCGCATGACCGTGCGCGAGAACCTGATGGTCGTGCCGCCCGGACAGGCTGGCGAAAAGCTCCCCAACGCATGGTTCCGCTGGGGGCGGGTGAAGCGCCAGGACCGCGCCGTTGGCGAGAAGGTCGACGAGGTGCTGGCGTTTCTGAACCTGACCCACGTGGCCGACGAACTGGCCGGCAATCTGTCTGGCGGGCAGAAGAAGTTGCTGGAACTGGGCCGCACCATGATGACCGACGCCAAGGTGGTGTTGCTGGATGAACCCGGCGCTGGCGTCAATCGCACCCTGCTGAATAGCATTCGTGATGCCATCCGCCGGCTTAACCGTGAGCGCGGCTACACCTTCTGCCTGATCGAGCACGACATGGACCTGATCGCCCAATTGTGCGACCCCGTGGTGGTGATGGCCCAGGGACGGCTGATCGCTCAGGGCAGCATGGATGCGGTGCGCGCCAACACAGAGGTGCAAGAGGCCTACCTGGGCGGCGGGGTGTCCGGTCGCGGGGTATCGGCCATGACGGAGGCCGATATTGGGCGCGATCGCCCCGGCGCCGATGGCACGGACGCCGACGCCGAGAACGGCGATCCGGCGGAGTGGCGCCCATGAGCCTGCTGACCATCGAAGGGGTGACCGGCGGCTACGGTGGCGCTGATATTCTTCACGGCGTCGACCTGCGGGTGGAGCCAGGCGAGATCGTGGTGATCATCGGTCCCAACGGGGCCGGCAAGTCCACCCTGATGAAGGCGGCCTTCGGCCTGGTGACCATCCGCGAGGGCGCGGTGTTGTTCGAACGCCGCGACATCACTCGACTGCGGCCCGACCAGATCGTCCGCGAGGGAATCTCCTACGTGCCGCAGGAGCGCAATGTGTTCCCCTCCATGACGGTGCATGAAAACCTGGAGATGGGCGCCTTCATTCGCGACGACGATATTGGGCCGCAACTGGACATGGTCTATGACCTGTTCCCGCGTCTGGGCGAGCGGCGCGACCAGGTCGCCGGGTCCATGTCGGGGGGCGAGCGGCAGATGCTGGCCATGGGCCGGGCGCTTATGCTGGAGCCGAAGCTGCTGTTGCTGGACGAACCCACGGCGGGTCTGTCGCCGCTGTTCATTGACCAGACCTTCGAGCGCATTCTGAGCATCAACCGCACCGGCATCGGCATCCTGATGGTCGAGCAGAACGCCAAGCAGGCGCTGGCCGCCTGCGATCGCGGCTATGTGCTGACCATGGGGCGCAACCGCGTCGAGGACACCGGCGCCAACCTGCTGGCCAACAAGGACGTGGCCGAAATGTTCCTGGGCGGGTGAGCTATGCGATTCACACTATTTTTTGTGTATGGATCAAAGGGTTACTGCTTTCCAGGCGCGGAGCCACGTCATTGCGAGCCCGCATCTTTTGATGCGGGCGAAGCAATCCAGGGCGGAATACGGTGCGCCTCCCCCTGGATTGCTTCGGAGCTCACGCTCCTCGCAATGACGAGGAAGTAGAGAATCGCGCAGTGAAAATGGAAAAGTGTGAATGCGATAGGGCGGGTGAGGGAGGGGCCGGGCAGCCATGCTGATGGATTTCCTGCAAGTCTGTTTGTACGGCGTTGTGCTGGGGAGCATCCTTACCCTGGGCGCCATCGGCGTGTCGCTGATCTTTGGCATCCTGCGCTTCGCCCATTTCGCCCACGGCGATCTGATGGCCCTGGGGGCGTACTTCGCCTTCTCCCTGGTGGTCGGGCTCGGTTTCCCGATCTGGGCGTCCGCGCCCTTCGCCATCGCCGGCGCGGCGCTGGCCGCCATCTCCATTGACCAGACCGTCTACCGGAGGCTGAGGCGAGCGTCGCCCGTGATCCTTTTGATCTCTTCGTTCGGCATCGCCATCGCCTTGCGAAGCGTGATCCAGTTGATCTGGGGGCCGCACAATCAGGTCTATGAAAAGGGCATTCAGATGCCCTGGCGGGTGGGTGATCTGGTGGTCAAGCCCGACCACCTGTGGATTGTCCTGGGCGCCGTGGTGCTGGTCATCGCGCTGCATCTGTTCCTGACCCGAACCAAGACCGGCAAGGCCATGCGCGCCATGAGCGACAACATGGACCTGGCGTTGGTCTCCGGGATCCCCGCCGAGCGAGTGATCATGGCCACATGGGCGGTCGGTGGCGGCCTGGCCGCGGTGGCCGGCATCTTCCTGGGCATGGACACGCGCCTGCATCCGGTGATGGGGTGGTCGGTGTTGCTACCGATCTTCGCCGCCGCCATTCTGGGAGGCATCGGCCGGCCTTACGGCGCCATCGCCGGAGGCATGGTGATCGGCCTGGCCATGGAACTGTCGACCCTGGTCATCGACCCCACCTACAAGCCAGCGGTTGCCTTCGCTTTGATGGTTCTCATGCTGATCATACGCCCGCAGGGCCTGTTCAAGGGGAATCCATGATGGAATGGGCAGGGCTGGCGACCTACGGGGTCTTTTTCCTCACCCTCGCTGGAATCTACGCCGTACTGACGCTGGGGCTGAACGTTCAGTACGGCCTGACCGGGCAGATCAACATCGGCATCGCCGGCTTCTTCGCGGTCGGTGCGTATACCTCGGCGATCCTGACCACCGCCGCGACGGATGCCCACGTGGGCGGGTTCGATCTACCGTTTCTGTTAGGAGTCGCCGGGGCCATGGCGGCTTCGGCCCTGGTGGCCGTGGCCATTGGTTGGGTGACGATGCGATTGCGCTCGGACTATCTGGCCATCGCCACCATTGGCATCGCCGAGATCATCCGTCTGGCGCTGAAAAATGAAGACTGGTTGACCAACGGGGTGCGCGGCGTACCGGCCATCCCGCGCCCCTTCTCGGAGACCCTGGGATCGGACCCGCTGGTGTCCCTCGCCGTGGTGTTCGCCCTCATGGCGCTGGCCTGGTGGATGGTGGAGCGCGCGCGGGTCTCGCCCTGGGGGCGGGTGCTGCGGGCGATTCGGGAGAACGAGGATGGCGTGCGCGCGGCCGGCAAGGATGTCGCCCGCTATCGCTTACAGGGGTTTGTGCTGGGCTCGGCGATCATGGGCATGGCCGGCGCGCTCTACGCCCACTTCATCGGCTTCATCAGCCCCGAGGCGTTCTTGCCGCTCTATGGCACCTTCCTGGTCTGGGTCATGCTGATCGCGGGCGGCGCGGGCAACAACAATGGCGCGCTCCTGGGGGCCTTCGCCATCTGGTTGCTGTGGTCGGGCACCCAGTTCCTCACCGATGAACTCGGCGCCGAATACGCCACCCAGGCGGGCGCCCTGCGGGTGCTGCTGATCGG
>JANQGN010000114.1 GCA_028277295.1 Rhodospira sp. | reverse complement strand
TCCATGGCCCGACGCAAGTTCCCCGGCGCGCCGGCCAGCCTGGACGCATTGTGTCGGCGGTTCGGTATCGACAACGCGCACCGCACCCAACACGGCGCGGTGCTGGACAGCGAGTTGTTGGCCGAGGTGTATCTGGAGCTGATGGGTGGGCGGCAACCCGGGCTCGGCCTGGCAAAGGCCATGGCCGCTACCCCAGACGCGCCGTCAACCGATCCGGCGGCGATCAGTGGTGCAACGCAATCCGTCCTTGACCGCCCGCGGCGGCCGGCGCGTCCCCATCGGGAAAGCGAGGCGGAACGGGCGGCACATGAGGCTTTTCTAGAGAAACTCAAGGACCCGATCTGGCTGCGGGCGGCCGAAACCATGCCATCAGATGCGCCTTAGCCAGGGGGTTGATCAGCCATCCGGTCCGGCGAACGGGGATCGTCGGGCCGGACGGCCATACCGGCAGTGTTATCGGCCGCGTCAGGCGGCTTGCAGACGTTGGAACTTGGCCTGGAGTTGGTCGGGCGACTCGGCGTGGGCCGGGTCCTTGACAATGCACTCGACCGGGCAGACCCCAATACACTGCGGTTCATCGAAATGGCCCACGCATTCGGTGCAGCGCTCCGCATCAATCGTATAGATCGTGTCGCCCTCGGCGATGGCGTCGTTGGGGCATTCGGCGATACAGGCATCACAGTTGATGCAGGTGTCGATGATTTTCAGGGCCATGGGATGATCCTCTTGAACGGTCGAAGCGTCCGGTCCGACATAAGGTGACCGGGGAAGGGGTAACCGGACGGCGCGACGGGCGGTGGATGGTCCCGGCTGGCGCGACGCGCGCGCGGGCGAAGGGATCGGGTCACGGTGCCAGGGCGTCGGTCCGGATACAACGGGATGCCGCGTGGGGTCTTCAGACCAGACCGGGGCCCCACCACGGCGCGCCCTGCCCGAGCGATACGCGACGCGCACGCCGAGGGCAATGACGCGCGTCAATTCTGATTGACGCTGGATCCCTTCTATTTCATTGCGAAGTCTGTCTCAAGGGGTCTATATCCGCAGACTTGCGCGGTCTCCTCTCCTCGTCCCCCTGCTGGTCGGTCGTGGGGTGCTCTTGCGCCGCGTTCCGGTGCGAGGTGGATGCGCGTCGGCCATCCACCCCTGGTCCTTGACGAGGAAAGGATGTCATGGCGTATACCTCGGTCTCCATCGCCCTGACCGGCAGCGGCGGTGCGGGCGTGATGACGGCGGGGCAGATCCTCCTGGATGCTGCCGCCAAGGCAGGGTTCTATGGCCTCATGGGCCGGACCTTGGGTCCCCAGATCCGTGGGGGCGAGTCGGCCGCCCTGCTTCGCCTTGGCACCCGCCCGGTGCAAGGCACGGATGACGGCTACGACATCATCCTCGCCTTTGACTGGGGCAACTTCGCCCGCTTCCACGATGAAATGCCCCTGAATCCAGGTGGCCTGGTGATCGCCGATCCGCACAACGGCAAGGTGCCCGACGTGCTGACGCCGAGCCAGCCGCGCGTGGTCATGGTGCCGTTCCACGATGTGGCGCGTGGCATCAAGGGCGGGCGCGTCAACATGGTGGGCCTTGGCCTGATCGCCGAGCTGATCGGGCTGGATCATGATTTCCTGATCGAACGCCTGGCCCGGCAACTGGCTGGCAAGGGCGAGCAGGCGCTGACCGCCAGCAAGGCGGGCCTGGATGCCGGCGCCGAGGCCGCCGCCGGCATCGGTGGCGTGGCCCGCTTGTCCGACCCGGCGCCCGCCATGGGCGATCGCTGGTCACTGACCGGCAACGAGGC
>JANQGN010000052.1 GCA_028277295.1 Rhodospira sp. | reverse complement strand
CGCCATCTGGTTGCTGTGGTCGGGCACCCAGTTCCTCACCGATGAACTCGGCGCCGAATACGCCACCCAGGCGGGCGCCCTGCGGGTGCTGCTGATCGGCGTGCTGTTGCAGGTGATCCTGATCCTGCGGCCACAGGGCCTGTTGCCGGAGCATGGTCGCAAAGGGCGACACTAGAGCAAATCCCGAGCGATCTGGCGCAGATCGCCCTGGAAGACCTTTCGGGGACGATTTGCTTGAAAAACAAATTACTAGAGCATGCAGGGCGATTCAGAAATCGCGCAACATGCTCTAAAGGCCGTCGATCGTGGTGGTCTTCCGTTCCTCGAAGCGGCCCAGGTTGCCCATCAGCTGCTCCAGGAGTCCCATTTCGTTGCCCATGGTTGGGGTCTCGCGGTCGAGCATGGCGATGTCTCTGCCATCCTCCAGCGTCAGTTCGCGGATGGCCTTGACGGTGCCGCTTTCGTCGAAGGAGATGGCGACGATGCGGCGCTCCAGTTCCTCGCGCTTGAAGATGGCGTATTGGCGAGTCTGAGCGCTGATGTAATACCAGGTCTCGGTGTCGAAGGTCGCGGTGGTGGAGGGCGTGCCCAGCAGAGAGGCCACCTCCCGACGGGTTTGCGTGCCGGGCTCGATCTGCGCGAGGCGATCGTCGGTTGGGTTGTTGCCGCGGGCGCGCAGATCGGCGGCGCATGCGCCGGTCATTAAAGCCGCTGCCATCGTCACGGCCAGACCCAGACTGCGCGGCCCCCCGCGTCGGTCGCTTGTGATCGTCATCGCCACTCCCTATGTCCGCGACGGACCCATGACACGCGCCGGCCAACCGAACGCCTCTGCGTCCCGTTGCGGGACGACAGCAGGGTCATGTATATCAACCTGTCGCGATGACGAAAAGGTGTCGGCGCGGATGGTTTTTTTGGGGCTGCCCGCCGGGCAGCGATAGACACTACCCCGAGGGCTCATGCTCAATTTGCTGTTTGGCACACAGTCACAGGCGCAAGCCGATGGGCACGCCGTGGTGACACGCCTGTATGACGAGATTGTGCGCGCGACGCGCCGACCGGACCCCTATATGAACTGGGGCGTTCCGGATACGCTGGATGGCCGGTTTGACATGCTGGTCCTCCACGCCTTTGTCGTGTTTCGCCGCCTGGGGGCGCTGATGCAGGAGGAGGCGGCCCGCACCCGCACCGACGATTCCCGGACCGAGTCGTTCAGCCTGTCGCAGGCGCTGTTCGATCACATGATCCGTGATCTGGACACCAATCTACGCGAGGCCGGCGTGAGTGACATGCGGATCGGCGCCAAGGTCAAGGCCCGAACCAAGGCATTCTATGGTCGCGTGGCGGCCTATGAGGCGGGTCTGGCGGCCGACGACGATGACGCGACGTTGCGCGATGCCTTGGATCGAAACGTGTACACCACCGTTCAGGCGCCACCGGAAGGGCTTGCGGAACTGGCGCGATATCTGCGGAACCTGGCGTTGGTCGCCGACACCTGGACCTGGGATGTCATGGCCCATGGCGACATCGTGCTGGCCGCACCGTCCGAGTTGGCGGCGGGTCGGCGGGGCGCGACCTCGTGATGGGCTCGCTGCCTGGCGAACCGGTCGTGGCCGGTGCGCCGGAGTTTTCCCGCCCGGTGGAGGTCGGTCGGGTGCCGCCGGAGGGCCGCACCCTGACCTTGGAGGCCACGCCATCGGAATGCCAGGCCCTGGCGGAGCGTTTCGGTCTGGATGGGATGGACTTTCTGCGCGCCACTGTCCTGGTCCGGCCCTTGGGTGGCAAGCGGCGCGGGGCCCTGTACGAGGCTGAGGCCACACTGGCGGCCCGTGTGCGTCAAACCTGTGTGGTCACGCTGGAACCGTTGACGCGGACATTAACGGAAACTGTCCGCCAAAGGTTTGAGGAGGGTGCTCCAGGCGTTGCCGGGGGCGACGTGTCCGAGGTGGACGTGGATCCGGAAAGCACCTTGGACCCGCCCGAGCCGATCGTCGCGGGATGTCTTGATGCCGGCGCGCTGGTCGCCGAGGTGCTCGGCCTCGCCATCGATCCCCATCCCAGGGCCTACGGCGCGGTCTTCGAGCCGCCGAGAGCGGATGAATGCGACACCGGTTCGGCCGGCGAACCGGCGTCGGGTCCGTTCGCGGTTCTGGCTGGGTTGGCGCGCGCCGCCGGCTCACAAAAAAACGGTGCGTAGCGGGCACCGCGTCGCTTGCGGGTCGGGGGGTTTTCCGGTACATAGACGCGCTCCCGTTCGGACCCCGCCCTGGCGGATCATGGCCCGCCGGGGTCAGAGACCCTGGATGCCGTGGTGCTGTCCTG
>JANQGN010000559.1 GCA_028277295.1 Rhodospira sp. | reverse complement strand
CGCCCGACCTCATCACCGGACCGATGAACCTGGGCAACCCCGCCGAGTTCACCATTCGCGCCCTGGCCGAGGCGGTGATCGCCATGACCAACTCTTCGTCGACCATCGTCTTCAAGCCCCTGCCCTCGGACGACCCGCGCCAGCGCCAGCCGGACATCGCTTTCGCCCGCGACGCGCTGGGCTGGCGACCGGTTGTTCCGCTCGCCGAGGGCCTGAAACCGACGATCGCCTACTTCGAGCGGGTCCTGAGCGAGGGTCAGGCGGCCGCCGTGGCGGCGTCGACCCGCCACGGCTAGGGGGCCGGCGTGGGCGGCTCCGACGGTGACCCGGCGGCCCGCGCGGGCGGGCGCGCCGTGACCGTGTCCGTGATCGTCGTGACCTATGGTGGCGAGGGCTTGCGGGCCTGCCTGGTGTCGGCCCTGGCACAGTCCGGGGTCGCCGAGGTGATCCTGGTCAACAACCGAGACGCCCCGCCCTGGCCGGCGGACCTGGGCGCGTTGCCCCGCGAGGAGCCGCGCCTGTCGCTGGTGCATGGGCAGGGCAACGTGGGCTTCGGCGCCGGCTGCAATCTGGGTGCCGCGCGGGCCCGGGGCGACGTTCTGCTGCTGCTCAATCCGGACTGTCGCCTGGAGCCGGGCACGGTGCCGCGCCTGCTGAACCTGGCGGCGATGCAGCCCGACGATGGCTGGATGCTGGGGCCTCGGCTGCTGAACGAGGATGGCAGCGAGCAGGCCGGAGCCCGCCGCAACGCCGGCACCCCTGGTGAGTGGCTGGCCGAGACGCTGCGTCTGGACCGGCTGGATCCGGGGACCTGGCGGCGGGTCAACCGGCACCGGGAGCCCCGTCCGGTGGCGCCGGTGGTGGAGATGCCAGCCATCTCCGGGGCCTTCATGCTGCTGCCGCGCGCCTTCTTTCGTCGCCTCGGCGGCTTTGACGAGGGCTACTTCCTGCATTTCGAGGATCTGGCCCTGTGCCGCGCGGTCTGGCGCGCCGGTGGCCGGGTGCTGTTCGCGCCCGGGGTCACGGTCACCCATTTGAAGGGCCGTTCGCCGGTCTCCAGCCTGTTCGTCACGGGCCACAAGATCCGTGGCTTCCGCCGCTACCTGTGGACCGAGTTCGGGCAGGCGACGCCGGCCTGGCGCCTGGCCGCGGTGTGGGCGCTGCTGTCCGCCGGCCTGCTGGCGAAAACGCTGGTTCGGATGGCGGCGGCGCGGGTACGGGGATGGCTGTGGAGACAAGGGTAGGCCGGGCGCGGCCTCAAAGGCCCGCCCCGCCAACCCCAGCGGTCCGTCGGCCTGCCGGCCGCCGCGACATCATGCCGTTCCGGATCGCTTGGGACGTACTCTAGGTCATGTTAAAGATAATCGTCTTCTTGTGGGTGAAGTGCTCCAGCATGGACTCCAGCGAGGCTTCCTTGCCCAGGCCCGAGGACTTCACGCCCCCATAGGACAGGTTGGGCTGGACCACCAGGTTCTGGTTGACCTGGACAAAACCAGCCTCCAGGCGCCGGGTGGCGTCCATGGCGGTTCGCAGGTCGCGAGTCCAGATGGTGGCGGCCAGCCCGTATTCACTGTCGTTGGCGGCCTCTATCACCTCTTCATAGTCGCGGAAGCGGAACACGCAGACAACGGGGCCGAAGATCTCCTCTTTCGCCGGTGGCGCGTCGGCGGCGATGTCGGTGAAGATAACCGGTTGCAGGAACAGGCCCTTGGCCAACGCGGGGTCGCCGGGCACGGCCGAGCACGCGATGGCGGTGGCGCCGGCGGCGCGACCGGCCTCGATGAAGCCGGTTACTTTCTCCAGTTGCTGCGGCGAGATGATGGTGCCGATGTCGGTGGCCTCGTCCAGCGGGTCGCCCATCACCATGGCGTCAACGCGCGCGCGCAGCTTCTCCACAAACGCATCGTGAACGGAATCATGCACATAGATGCGCGACGAGGCGGTACAGCTCTGCCCCTGGCGGGTGAAACGCATGCCGGTCACGGCGCCATCGACGGCGCGGTCCAGATCGGCGTCGCCCATGATGATCATGGGGCTCTTGCCGCCCAGCTCCAGGGTCGCGGGGATCAGGCGGTCGGCGGCGGCGCGCGCCACGATGCGGCCGGTCTCGACCGATCCAGTGAAGGAGACCTTGGCCACCTTCGGATGGCTGACCAGCGGCCCACCACAGGCGGGGCCGAAGCCCGAGAGGATATTGAAGACGCCCGGCGGCAGGATCTCGTTCATGATCTGGCAGACGCGCAGCACCGTCAGCGGCGCTTCCTCGGCCGACTTGACCACCACCGCGTTGCCGGCCACCAGTGCCGGGGCGATCTTCATGGCCATCAGCAAAAGCGGCACGTTCCAGGGGATGATGACACCCACCACGCCCACGGGTTCGCGCATGGTGACGGTCATCATGTCGGGGTTGAAGGGGACGCTCTCGCCCTTCAGCTCGGACCCCAGGCCGCCGAAGAACACGAACATGTCGGCGAGCACGCTGGCCTCGACCCGGCTTTCCGTGCGCAGGGCCTTGCCGGTCTCCAGGGCGATCAGGCGGCCCAGTTCGTCCACGTGCTCGGCCAGGCGCGCCCCGCAGGCGGCGACCAACTTGCCGCGCTGGCGCGCCGGCATGCGCTTCCAGTCGGCCTGCGCCAGGGCGGCGGCCTCGACGGCGCGATCCACGTCCTCGGCATTCCCCTCGGCGGCCTGGCCGATGACCGCGCCGGTGGCCGGGTTGACCACGTCGAACGTCTGGCCGGAGGCGGCCGAGGCGAACCGGCCATTGATCAGGTGCGCGCCGCTCAACGCCTGGGCCAGCGCGAAGGGGTCGGTCAGGGGCTCGGTGCCAAGGGTCATGACGGTTCTCTCCCATTGATGGCGCGTTGCTTGGGCGCCTTGATGATGTGGACGACGGACGCACGTCCCGTCACCGTCGGCCAGTGATGCCATGCGGTGCCGAATGGTTCAACCGTGCCGGGGTTGGGGCGCGCGCGTTCCGGCCCGCGGCGCTATCGCCCGGGCCGGCCGCGTCGCTCAACGGTCCGTCTTAAGGGCCGTTGGGTGTTCCCGAGGGGGCGGGCATCGGCCGTCAGAGCCCGTCCGGAAAGTCTCGGGAACCGCGATATAGTGTGCTCCTGTGCCCGAATCTCATGCCGTATGTGGTGTCTTGTAAGGTTTCCCGGATAGACACTCAGCCAACGAAATCGGTGGGCAAGGTGGACAGCAGGTCGGCGAACAGATCGCCCTGGATGCTGACATGGTCGCGCATGGCGGTGTCAGCGCGGACGCCATCGCCGTCCTCGATCGCCTTCAGGACGGACTCATGCTCGCGCAGGGAATCGGCGATGCGCCCCGGGCGGTTGAGCTGATGACGCCGGTAGGGCGTGGCGCGCAGACGCAGCCCGGCGGTGGTTTCCTCCAGGACCGTGTTGTGCGACCCGGCGTAAATCAGGTCATGGAATCGCCAGTTTGCCTCGTAGTAGGCGTCCACGTCCTGTCCGGTGGCCACGGTGTCGGCGCACGCTGCATGGGCATCGCGGAGGGCCGCGCGTTCCTCGGTGGTCATGCGGCGCGCGGCCAGCCGGGCGCACATGCCCTCCAGTTCGGCCATCACATCAAAGATCTCGATCAGGCGGCGGAGCGTGATCTGGGCCACCACGGCGCCCTGGCGCGGGCGCACCTCCACCAGGCCAGACGCGGACAACTGGTGCAGGGCCTCGCGCACCGGGGTGCGCGACACGTTGAACCGCTCGGCCAGCGAGACCTCGTCAAGGCGGTCGCCAGGCTTCAGTCGCCCGCAAAAGATGTCCTCTTCCAGTCCCTTGCGCAGAATCTCGGCGCGTGTCGGGCGTTTGTGACGGGCAGCGGGCATCAGGACGGACCTCCTGGTGTTCATCACGACGGACCTTTCATCCGGCCGTATCGATCGGCCTAGAGAGTATTCTGTTCGAGATACATGCAACATTTGCACTACGCTGGGCGCGCTCACAACACACCACCGCGCGCGTTGGTCGATGCAACGGCACGTTATCCCGCGACGATCATCAAGGGTCCGCGATTTCACGGAAATGTTCAAGCACCCCGCCGCTTCGATGACCACCTTGCCGCGCTTGCATACAGATCCGCGCGTGACATTGGACCCGGCTCGTTTCCTATGGCAAGAGTTGAGGGGGCAGGCGTCTCAACCGCACCGCTGGCGGGGGGGGCAACGCGGGCCGTGTTCCGTGCCGCGGCACGGGGTAGCGGCTTCATGACCTTGGGCGAGGGCGCCGAGTCCGGCGGTCTCGCGATCTCGAGAGGGAGAGGACCGTCATGATGAGGATGACGATGGCCGTGGGCCTGGGTTTGGCGATGGCCTGCGCGGGGTTCGCCGATGCGTCGGCACGGACCCTGAAGGCGTCGCACCAGTGGCCCGGTGGCAAGGGCGACCTGCGAGACGAAATGGTGCAGATCATCGCCCGCGAGATGGCGGCCGCGGATGTGGGCGTCGACGTGCGCGTTTATCCCAGCGCCCAGCTGTTCAAGCCGCGCGAACAGTGGAACGCCATGGTCAAGGGGGTGCTGGACATCTCCGCCTTCCCGCTGGACTACGCCAGCGGCCAGCACCCGCAGTTTAGTGCCACGTTGATGCCCGGGCTGGTCAAGAACCATGAGCACGCGTTGCGCCTGAACGACTCGCCGTTCATGGCTGATATCAAGGCGATCATCGATGACGCCGGGGTGGTGGTCCTGGCCGATACGTGGCTGGCTGGCGGCTTCGCTGGCAAGGACGCCTGCCTTGTCGCGCCGGAGGACATGGCCGGCGTGACCATGCGCGCCGCCGGACCGGCGTTCGAGGAGATGCTGTTGGGTGCCGGCGCGTCCATTTCCTCCATGCCCAGTTCCGAGATCTACACCGCCTTGCAGACCGGGGTGCTTGACGGCGCCAACACGTCATCGGGCAGCTTCCTGTCCTATCGCCTCTATGAACAGGTGACCTGCCTGACCCCACCCGGCGACTATGCCCTGTGGTTCATGTACGAGCCCATCCTGATGTCCAAGCGCACCTGGGACAGCCTGACCGAGGCGCAACAGGCGGCTTTCCTGGCGGCCGGAGAGAAGGCCGAGCAATACGCTTACGAGGCCGCCAAGGCCGTGGACGGCGAACTGGTCGCCGCCTTCGAGGCGGCGGGCGTGGAAATCGCCACCATGACGGAGGAACAGTTCCGCGCCTGGCTGGCGATCGCCGACACCACGTCCTATGCCAGCTTCTCCGAGACGGTGGAGGGCGGTCGCGCGCTGCTCGACAAGGCGTTGGCGGTCGACTAGAGCCAATCCCGAGCGATCCGGAACGGATCGCGGCGACGATTTGCTTCAGTATCAATATCCTGGGGCGTCTTCGACGATTGCGTTGGCAGCGAAGGCGCCCTAGGCCCGCTCCCTGGCACCATGAACGCCCGTCCTGCCGCGCGGCGGGACGGGCGGGCCTTGGTCAGCGCCTCCGGGAGGAGACATGGATATCTTCATTTCGGCCGTGCGGATGCTGTCGCATCTGTGCGGCGTCCTTGCCGCCACCATGATGGGTGCCTCGGTGCTGGTGGTGACCCATATGGTCTTGTTTCGCTACATCCTCAATGAAAGCACTGTCTGGCAGACCGATGTGGTCACCTACATGCTCGTGGCGGCGACCTTTATCGGCTGTCCCTATGTCTTGATGCTGCGCGGGCACGTGAACGTTGATCTGGTGCCGCTGTTTCTGCCTCAGTGGGCGCGTCTGGCGCTGGCCTTTCTCGCCGCCGGGGTCGGCCTGCTGTTCTGCGGGGTGCTGGCCTGGAAGGGCCTGGAGTTGACCCTCGAGGCCTACCGCGAGGGGTGGCAGTCCTCCACGGTCTGGAAAGTGCACATGTGGATCCCCTACGCCGCCATCCCGGTGGGGCTGGGGCTCACATGCCTGCAATATATGGCGGACGTGCTGGCCCTGGCCACGGGGCGGGATCACCCGTTCGGTCTGCGCCCGGGGGAACGATGATGGATCCGTTGTTGATCGGTGCCCTGATCGGGCTGACCACCATTGTCATCCTGGCCCTGGGGGTCCCGGTGGCCTTTGGGCTGGGCCTTGTGGCCATCGGTTATCTGGTCTGGTTCGACGGCTGGTTCAGCCTGTCGGTGATCGCGGAGACCTTCTATGCCGGCATCGGTCATTTCTCGATGGTCTCCATCCCCATGTTCATCCTCATGGGCGCGGCGGTGGCCAGTTCGCCGGCCGGCAAGGACCTCTACGAGGCGCTCGACCGCTGGCTGTACCGCGTGCCCGGCGGGCTGATCATCTCCAACCTGGGCGCCTGCGGCGTCTTCGCCGCCCTGTCGGGGTCGTCACCGGCGACCTGCGCGGCGATCGGCAAGATGGGCATCCCGGAGATGCGGAGCCGCGGCTATCCCGCCAGCCTGGCCACCGGCTCCATCGCCGCCGGGGGCACGCTGGGGATTCTCATCCCGCCGTCGATCACCATGATCGTCTACGGCATCGCCACCGAGACCTCCATCGGCCGTCTGTTCTTCGCCGGCCTGGTGCCCGGGGCGCTGCTGGTGGGGTTGTTCATGGCCTGGTCGCTGTTCGATGCCTGGCGACAGGGCTATCAGGTGACCGGCGTGTCCAAGGTCGGCTTCACCCTGTGGCAGAAGATCGAGGTGCTGCCCAAGGTGCTGCCCTTCCTGCTGATCATCGTTGGTGTGCTCTATGTGCTGTATGGCGGGGTGGCCACCCCGTCGGAGACGGCCGGGGTGGGCGCCCTGCTGTGCATCGTGCTGGTGGTGATCATCTACCGCATGTGGAGCGCCGGGCGCCTGTGGCGGGTGCTGTCCGACGCCACGCGCGAGAGCGTCATGATCCTGATGATCATCGCCGCCTCGGAGCTGTTCTCCTACACGCTCTCCAGCCTGTTCGTCACCCAGTCGATCGCCCAGACCATCGCCGCGATGGAGGTGAACCGCTGGGTGCTGATGGGCATGATC
>JANQGN010000510.1 GCA_028277295.1 Rhodospira sp. | reverse complement strand
GATCATGCGGGTCACCGTGGTCTTGCCCGAGCCGGACGGGCCGACCAGCGCGGTCAGCGAACGCGCCGGCAGACGGAAGGACACCCCGCGCAAGGCCGGTTGGTCCTCGGTGGCATAAGCGAAGGTAACATCCTCGAAGGTCACCTCCTGGTCGGCCGGGGTTTGCCCAGGGGTCGCGACAGGGAGTGGCGCGACGGCCAACAGGACCTCCATGCGCTCCAGGGCGACTTCCATCAGGTCGAACACCTGGGTGAGTTCCTGGAACAGCGCCAGTGGCTCGCTGAACCGCATGACGATGACCAGCAGCGCGGCGAAGGCGGCCAGCGACAGGGTCCCCTGCGTCACCCAGACCAGACCCAGGGCAAGGACAACCAGAAGGCCGATCTCCACCAGGCCGGACATCAGCAAGGTTGGCCACAGAGTATGGCCCAAAGCCCGTTTCTGAACCCGGCGCAGGTAGTCCAGCGACTCCTGAAGCCGCCGCGCCCTTGTCCCGGTCAGCGACAGGGTACGCAGGACCGCCAGGCCCTGTGTGTACTCCACCAGATCGGATTCTGTGTGGGCGTGGGCGTTGGCCACCTCGCGGCGCTCCTGGGACGATGCGCGGCGCTTCCAGCGGTAGATGGGCACAGCCATGGGGAAGATCGCCGCCATGGCCAGCGCCATGCGCCAGTCGATGAACGCGGTCACGGCGACGATGACGATCGGCACCACCATGATGCGGATGATCGCGTGCGAAAGCGTGCCCAGGGGTGCCACGCTTTCGTCGATGGCACCGCCCAGCACGCCGCCCAGATGACCGGTGCGCCAGCGCGCCAGCGCTTCCATGGGCATGCGGCGCAACTGGCGGCCCAGCCGCATGCGCAGGTCATAGGTCACGTCGGCGACCGCGCCGCCGAACTCGAACCCATGCCCGCGCCACGACAGGATCAGGTCGGCGGCCATGGCCAGGGCCATCACACCCAACCACATCCACACGCCCGCCCAGTCCATGGGGTCGGCCAGCAGCGCGGTCAGCACCGGGAAGAAGCAGGCGAAGGCCAGACCCTGGAAAACCGAGGCCAACAGAAACATGGCCAGCATTTGCTTCACGGAGGACGCCTCGGGTCCGGCGGCCAGCAGCATGCGCCGATACGTGTGCTGGAGGCTGAAGACTTCGCCAGACGCGCGGCGGGTGGAGACATGACTCATGGGGGTGCTCCGGTGTTGTACCGCCCGACGAAAGAAGAGAGGTCTGTCGTCGGGCGCCGACGCGACCGCGTCGGCGCCGCGAAGCGGCGGAGGCGATGAAACGGGCGAGTCCGTTTCATCACCGATCAGTATGAACGCTCCGCAGGGTCCAGCCCTGCGCCGCCTCGTGGGTGCGCCACAGGCGCGCATAGACGCCATCGGCCGCGACCAGGGCGTCATGGGTGCCGCATTCGGCCACCCGGCCAAAGTCGAGCACCACGATCTGGTCGGCGTCGCGGATGGTGGACAGGCGATGAGCGATAACGATCACCGTCTTGCCGCGCATCAGGTTGGCCAGGGCGGCGACGATCAGGGCCTCGTTCTCCGGATCGGCGAAGGCGGTGGCCTCGTCCAGCACCAGGATCGGCGCGTCGCGCAGGATGGCGCGC
>JANQGN010000436.1 GCA_028277295.1 Rhodospira sp. | reverse complement strand
GCGATTTCTGAATCGCCCAGCATGCTCTAACAATTTGTTTTTCAAGCAAATCGTCGTCGCGATCTGGCACGGGTCCGCGACGATCATCGGCTTTGACACCAAAAAAAGGGAAAACGTCGCGTGAGACCAATGGTTCATAGCATGCTATAAGAACTCCCATGATGACGATCGCCCCCCAGGCCCGTGCGCACGTGGCCCTGTTGTTCGCCGCGCTCGCCTGGGGCGGCGCCTATGTGGTTGGCCGCCACGGCCTGGCCGGCGAGCCGGCCGCCGCCCTGACCCTGTGGCGCTGGGGGCCGGGGGCCTTGCTGCTGCTGGCCCTGTATGCCCGCCACCTGCCTCGGCTGGCCGGGGTGGCGCGGGCTTACCCCTTGCGCATCCTGACGCTGAGTGCCCTGGGTGTCGTCATCTACCCGATGACGCTGTTCCTGGCGGTCAGCCATACCACGGCCCTCAATGCCTCCCTCTACCTGGCGGTGACGCCGGGCCTGATCGTCGTGCTGTCGCGCGTGTTCCACGGCGCCGAGATTGGGCTCTTCGGGGCGCTCAGCGCCATCCTCGGGATGGCCGGCGCCCTGGTGCTCATCGTCCGGGGCGACCCGGCGGCGCTGCTGGACCTGTCGATCGCCTGGAGCGACCGATGGGCGATCCTCTCCGCCCTGGCCTGGGCGGGCTATTGCGTGGCGCTACCGCTGAAACCGGCCGAGCTGGGGGAGGTGCCGTTCCTCACGGTGATCACGGTCGTGGGGGTGGCGGCGCTGGCGCCGATGGCCTATGCCGAGGGTGGCACGCTGCTGCCGCCTCCCCTGGACTGGACCACCGGCCTGTCGCTGGCCTTCTTCGCCGTCGTGCCATCGTTCCTGGCCTACCTGACCTGGAACAGCGGCGTGGCCCGGGTCGGCCCCTCGGTCTCAGCCGTGTACAACAATCTGGTGCCGGTGTTTGGCGGCCTGCTGGGCGTGCTGGTGCTGCACGAGCCGTTCGAGGGCTATCACCTGGTCGGCGGTGGCCTGGTGCTGCTGGGCCTGGCGGCCAACCTCCGGCGCGGTGCCGCCGCCCAGCGCGTCCGGAGCGCCAACCAGCGCCGGCCCGTGTCGGGCGACGCCTGAGCTACGAGATACACCTCTTGTCACCCGCCGCCCGGCGCGGCCGGCAGAACCGCCCCCGAGGGCGCGAGTGGCCCGCGATCGACGCTGATCGGCGTGCAATCCAGGTCCAGAATCACGGTGCGCAGGTTGGCGGTGCGCTGGAACCAGCGGGTTTCGTTGCCGGATTTCTGGGCGGTGCACAGGTTGGCCTCGCCCGTCAGGCGCCCGGCCGTGTACTCCGCCGAGTGCGGGTAGCCCCGGCTGAACACGTACTCAAGGTCTTTCCACACGTTGTCCTGGACGATCATGTACATGGTGTTCTGGTCGTCGCAGGGATAGGACAGGCAGCCCGATACCTCGTACAGGCCATCGCCAATACGCTCCGGCGAATGCAGGTAAATCCGCATCTCATCCGCCGTCCAGTACAGGGCGGTATCCGACGTGACCCGCCAGGCCGCGCCCAACGCCCACGGAACGAAGAACCAGTGCGAGGCCGCGTGGACGACCGCGACCACCGTCCCGATCACCATGGCCCCCGCCCGGACGGGGGCCACTTGGTCTCGTGTTCCGTCCGGACCCAGGGTGTAGGCGACGCGGCGGAACAACCTCCCATACAACCGCGCCAGCCAGCGCGCCGGCGGCTCCAGGAATCCGAGAATCGGGCGCCCATAGGTGGCCCAGAGGGCCTGGGCGGCGCGCAAGGCACGCCCCAGCGCGTCGATGGCCTTCTGCGCCCGGGTCTTGCCGTCCGCCACCGACCGCCCCAGGGCGGATCGCGATCGGGCGCTGTCATCGGAAGCCGTGCCGGCCTCGGCGCCGCCGGGTGCCATGTCTTCCGTCTCGGAGTCTTGTTCGGCCTGCCGGCGCGCCCTGGCGGCGGCCTCGCGCAGCGCCCGCGCGGTGATGGGCTCGGCCATGATCGCTGCTCCCGTCCAGGGCGTCTTCGGAGCCCGTTGACTCACCGAGAACGCCCTAGTGTGTTGATAGTGAAGAAAATCGTCGTCGCGATCCGTGCCGGATCGCTCGGGATTCGCTCTTGTTCTTGAAGCAAATCGTCGTCGCGATCCGTGCCGGATCGCTCGGGATTTGCTCTAGGCCGGCACCGGGTCCCGCGCCGCGCCATCCTCGGCGTCCGTCGGCGCGTCGGCCTCGAACGCAAAGGTGAACCGCCGGCCGTCCGCGTCGTAACACCCCGTCAGGCGACCACGCGCCCGCCTGTCCGCGAGCAGGATGTCGGTGAGCGGATCGCCGACGATCTCGGTGATGCGACGTTTGGCGTGGCGCCCGCTGGCGGCCTCGCAATGATCCTCCACGAAGCGCCGCAGATCCGCCGCCGGAATCTCGATCCCGATGTGGGGATTGCGCCGGCGGGCCTGCGTCTGCAAGGTCTCCACCTGCTTGCCGGCAATCCTGGTCAGGGCATCGGCCGTCAGGGGGCCGGCGCAGAGAATGGCGTCGTGGCGATCCAGGTACTCGGGCGAGAACACCGACAGGTCCTGGCGCAGCCGGTCCACCAGCATGGTCTGGGCGGCCTCGAAGGGATGATCGCGCCAGAGGTCCTGAGCGTAGTTGGTGGTCTGAACGATGACGATGTTACGGAAATCCGCCTCTTCGCCGTCCAGCCCCTTCATCTGGCCGGACCCGGTCATCTTCAACAGGGCCTGACGCACCTCCGGATGGGCCTTCTCGATCTCGTCGAGCACGATCACGCCGAAGGGCATTTTTTGCGCGGCCTCGATCAGCGTGCCTTTCTTGCCATAGCCGGCGTAGCCGGGCGGCGCGCCGATCAACTGCGAGACCGTATGGCTTTCCTTGAAGTTCTCCATGTCGATGCGCTTGCAGAACGCATCCGAACCGAACAGCTGTGACGCCAGTTGCTCGCCGATGTAGGTTTTGCCGACGCCCGGCGGCCCGGCGATCATGAACACGCCCAACGGCCGGTTGGGGTCGTTCAGGCCGGCGGCCGTGCGCCGCAGTGTCTTGATAATCGGCTCGATCACCTGGTCCTGGCCGAACACCGTTTCCTTCATCAGCGCCACGCCGTTGGTGAGGTTGGCGCGCAGGCGCCCGTCGATGCCACCGACGGGGGTGTTGGTCTCGGCCGAGGCGATGCTGTCCACCCAGGCGAGGGTCAAGGGCGCCTCGACATGCATTGTCTTGCTGAGGGCCTCCAGATCGCGGTTCAAGGCGGCGACGCGACCGGTGTAGGTGTCTATATCGGCCTGAAGTTCGCGAACCCGGGGGCTGCGGTGGATGAACAGATCGAACTCGACGAAGTCCAGCAGGTCGTCGCGGCCCATTTGCAGCACGTCCTGCTTGGCCTTGCCCTTGAAGTAATCGTGACCCTCGGGAAGCTGGCCGAGTTGATCCCGCGCCATTTTCTCGTTGTCGCGCCGGGTCTGCGCGTCCAGCGTCTCGATCTCCTGCTGCATCTGCACAATCATCGAATCGAATGTGCGAATGTCCGCCTGTTTGGCCTTGATCGCGGCACGATGCTCCTCCCAGCCACGTTCGAGGGCAGCGATTTCGGCGTCCAGGGCGGTGATCCGGGCGATCAGGTCGGCGATCCGCGTCGCGGCGGCGTCCGGGTCATCGTCCTCCAGCGCGGCGCGCGCCTGGGCCAGGGCCTGCCGTTCCGCCTGCCTGTCATCCAGGCCGGGCGGACGGCTGTGGATGTCGAGACGGAACGCCGTCGCGGCGCGATCCAGCAAGCGGACGGCGCGGTTGGGCTGGGCGGTGTCGTACAGGGACTTGAAACGGTTGGTGATGTCGAAGATGTGCTCAAGCACCGCGTCGCCGATCAACACCCCGTGGCGTTGATGCTTTTGGGCCTGGTGGCGAAGCACGGTCAGGACTTGACCCGTATCCGGTTCCCCCAGTTTCTTGGTCGAGAAACTGGTCATGAACTCCGGGTGTTTCTGGTTGAAGTCCTGCTCCTTCTTCTCCTCCACATTGAAAATGACATCGAAGGTATCGGCGGCGACGGCGGCCTCGACCAGCGCATTGAGCACATGGCGGGGCGCGTTGGACGCGAAGCCGAAAGCGTTGTCGATGACCAGGATGGGCTTCACCTGCCGCTGGAGGGCATAGGTGCGCAGGTCCTGCAGCGCCTCGTGAAAGCGGGACTCGATCGTATTGACGTTGGATGTGTTGAACAGGTTGCTGCTGTTCAGGTAAAAAATCGGCCGCACCATGAACTCGTCTGGCATCATATCATCTTGCTGAAGATGAACCATGCCGTCTAGCAAGCTGGTACTGCCTGTACCACGCGGGGCGATGAGTTTGACACTGTTGGCGCTTGGCAGGAACAGGGTTCGCACCAAATCCCTAAGCTCGCCCCGGTCGCCCACGTAGGCGAAGTCTGGCTTCAGGGCGTTCAGATAGTCCGCGTAGGGCACGATGACCTTTTTATCCATGCCCAGTTTAAAGTACGGCATTGTTTACCCGCCCGGTTCCATGATCGCCGCGCGCCCGCCAGGGCTCCGAACGCGGATGGACGATCGTTTAAGAAGCGCCTTCCGAGAGGACCGGAGCAGGCGATGGAGATCCTTCGGTCGCTCCGCTTCCTCAGGATGAAGCCCTTAAAAAGTGAAAGTCCTCATCCTGAGAGTCCGCAGGACGCGAAGGATCTCCAACGGAGACGAGCAACCTGACGGATCTGTCATCCGGGTTCGGAGCCCTGGCGCGCCCGCCGGAGCCAGACACACGCCAGGGCGTTTTCGACGGCAACTGACTCGCCAAAAAAGCCCTAATATATTGATATCGAAGCAAGTCGCCCCCAAAAGATCTTCCAGGGCGATCCGTGCCGGATCGCTCGGGATTTGCTCTAGCCGCCCTGGCGGCGCCGCGCCAGCGCCTCGGCGGCGGCACG
>JANQGN010000610.1 GCA_028277295.1 Rhodospira sp. | reverse complement strand
GTCGACATCGCTCTCGATTCCTATCCTTATGGGGGCATGACCACCACATGCGAGACCCTGATGATGGGGGTTCCCGTGCTCACCCTGGCTGGAGAGCGGACCGCGTCTCGATACGGGCTGTCAGTGCTGAGCGCAGTTGGCTTGCCCGAACTGGCGGCCTTCGATGTGGACGGCCTCGCCCGGATGGCCGCCACGTTATGCCAGGACCGGGATCGGCTGCGCGCCCTCCGGGCCGGACTGCGGGAGCGGATGGAGCGGTCCTCCTTGATGGATCACGCCGGCTTCGCGCGCGCGATGGAAGCGGCGTATCGTGATATGTGGTCCCAGTGGTGCGCTCCCCAGACCCCAATCGCGCGCTGATCGAAGACCTGATCGGTCAGGCCGAAGCCTCTCTGCGCGCGGCCGATGACGGCGCGGCCGGGCCGATCGTGGCCCGGCTGTCCACCGTGGCGCCGGACGATCCGCGCGTCTTGCGGCTTCGCGGCGTTATGGCGGCGCGGGACGGGCAGGATCTGGCGGAGGCCGAGGCTCTGTTGACCAAGGCCGCCAAGTTGGCGCCGGACGATGTCTCGACCCTTGGAACGCTGGCGTCCGTCCGTCGGCGACGGGGGGATCTCGCCGGGGCGGAGGCGGCTGCGCGCGCCGCCCTGGCCCTGGACGGCACGCGTGGCGATCTCTGGTTCAATCTTGGCAATCTCCTCAAGCATGGCGGCCGCCTGGACGAGGCCGAGGAGACCTATCGGCGGGCCATCGCCCAGATGCCGAACCTTGGGCCCGCGTACACCAATCTGGGAACCCTCTACCGTGACACCGACCGTCCGGTTGCCGCCGTGACGGCGTTCACGCGCGCGCTTCAGGTGGGAGTCGATCCGGCGGACGGGCGGGTGTCCCTGGCCGAGGCCCTGGACCGGGCCGGGCGGTCGCGGGACGCGCTGGCCTGTCTGACAGAGGTGGTGCGCTGTACGCCCAACCACGTTGTCGCGCGGTGGAACCGGTCACTGCTTCTCTTGCGGGGTGGGGACTTGCGGGCGGGCCTGTCCGACTTCGAATGGCGCTGGCGCCTGCCCGATCACCGTCCGCGCCGCTGGGGTCGGCCGCCCTGGGACGGCCAGCCCCAGCGTGAGGCAACCGTGTTGATTCATGCCGAGCAAGGGTTGGGTGACACGCTGATGTACACTCGATGGCTGGCAGCCGTGGCCGCGCGCGCCGGGCATGTGGTCCTGGAATGCCAGCCCAGCCTGACGCGCCTGATGGCGCGCGCGTTCCCGGCCATGACCGTGGTGGGGCGAGGCGATCCCTTGCCGGCCTTTGATCGTCATGCGCCTCTGATGAGCGTCCCCTATCTTCTGGGTGTGACGGCGCCGCGGGACCACGCCGCTCCGGTGCCCTATGTGCGGGGCGAGCCCCGTCAAGGCTGGGCCGAACAGGGGATGGACTGGCCAAGGGTTGGCCTGGTCTGGCAAGGCGGGCCGGGCATGACCGCCGCCGCACCGCTGCGATCCATTCCCTTCGCGGCGCTGGCGCCCCTTTGGGCGGTGCGGCCCGTGGCCTGGTTCAGCCTTCAGGTCGGCGCCGCGGCGGCGGATGTGGCCGAGGCCCCCGTTCCCATCACACCCCTTGCGCCGCGCATTCATGACTTCGCGGACACCGCCGACCTGATGGCCGGACTTGACCTCGTGGTGACCATCGATACCGCGGTGGCCCACCTGGCCGGCGCGATGGGTGTGCCGACCTGGATTTTGTTAAAGGCCGCGGCGGATTGGCGCTGGTTCCTGGACCGCGCCGATAGCCCATGGTATCCGTCCGCGACCTTGATCCGGCAGGATCGTCCAGGCGATTGGGCGCCGGTGATCTCTGCCGTCGCCGCCCGCCTTCAGACCTGGGTCGTCCGTGGGGACAATGAAGGACAGCCGACATCATGAGAACCATTGTCTTCGTGCACCAGAACATGCCAGGTCAGTTCAAGTTTCTGGCCCGGTGGTTCGGTGGTCAGAACGGATGGCGCACCGTCTTTATCACCAAGCGAAACGACCGTGAGTTGCCCGGCGTTCGTCGTCTCATCTATACCCTGCACCGCGAGCCGTCGCGCGCGATCCACCCCTATCTCGGCAGCGCGGAATCGGCCGTGCTGTATGGCCAGGCGGTCGCCCGCAAGCTGATCGCCTTGCGCGACCAGGGCATCACGCCGGACCTCATCGTTGGCCACAGCGGTTGGGGTGAAACGCTGTATTGCAAGGATGTGTTCCCGAACACGCCGCTGCTGACCTATAGCGAGTTCTTTTATCGTGCGAAGGGGGGGGACATGGACTTCGATCCCAACGCCCCGCCCAGTCTCGACGCGCAGATGCGGGCCCGGACTCGAAACAGCGTGTTCCTGATCAGTCTGGAAGCCGCGGACGCCGTCTGGTGTGCCAGCGAGTGGCAACGTAGCGTGCACCCACGCGAGTATGATCCCCTGATCAAGGTGATTCACGAGGGGATCGATACGACGCTGTTCAAGCCGGACCCCGAGATCACCTTCACCTTGCCAAACGGGCGCGTGCTGACATGCCAGGACGAGGTGGTGACCTATGTCGCGCGGAATCTGGAGCCGTATCGTGGGTTCCCAACGTTCATGCGGGCGCTTCCCAGACTATTGGAGCGCCGCCCCGAGGCAACGGTCCTGGTCGTGGGCGCCGAGGGCATCAGTTATGGCGCCAAGCCCGAGGGATACGATACGTGGCGGGCCTGCATGGAGGCGGAGGTGGACTTCGATCGATCGAGGGTCCACTTCCTGGGCGGCCTGATGTACGGAGACTACCGGCGCGTTCTCCAGATCTCCTCCGCGCACATCTACCTGACTTATCCGTTCGTGTTGTCCTGGTCCATGCTGGAAGCCATGTCGGCGGGCTGTCTGATCGTCGCGTCGCGCACGGCCCCTGTGCAGGAAGTCATGGAGGATGGCGTCAACGGCCTGCTGGTGGACTTTTTCTCGCCAGACGAGGTGGCCGATCGGGTTGTGGCGGCCCTGGCGGATCCGGACGCCTTCGCCTCCGTTCGCGCCGCCGCACGCAAGACGATCCAGGATCGCTATGATTTGCGCCTGTGCTTTGACAAACAGCTCGACATGATTCGCCGTTTGATACGGCCGTGAGGCCACGTCGTCGCGG
>JANQGN010000339.1 GCA_028277295.1 Rhodospira sp. | reverse complement strand
ACAAAGCGGTAGCCCGCCGCGGTGCCGCGATCCACCTCCACGCCGGCCACGCCCTGGGTCACACCCGCGCCCACCTCGCCGTGGTTCAGGATCACCATGGTGTCGGCGACCAGCACGGTCTCCGCGTCCACCGTCACGCTGCTGCCATTGACGACCAGATTGCCGCCGACGGTGACGTCTCCGGTGGTGACCAGGCTGGCGCACAGCACGGCATCGCCAGGGCCGGGGTAGTCACCATCCGCCCCCCCGCTGTCCAGGGCCGCCATCCAGACCGACAGGGCGGCGTCCTTCGCCCATCGCTCGGCGCGATGGGCATGGCCGAGAGCCTCGGCGCCCGCGTCGGCGGCGGCGGTGATGGTCGCCAGGGCGTCCGAGATACTGCCGTAGTTTTGCGGGTCGTTGACCAGCGCGGTGGCGGTCTCGTTCCAGCCGATGACGGCGCCAGGCTCGGGCGATGGCAAGGTGGCAACCACGCCGTCGCGCGCCGTCGGCGGCACGGTCACCGCGCGACTCAGCGCCTCGTCCAGTTGCTGATCCACGGCGGTCAGGTGGTCCAGTTCGTCGTTCAGAACCGCCGCCCGCAGGGCGCCCCCAGCCTGAAAATCCGTGGCCCGGGCGATGGTCAGGCGCCGCAGCAGAGTGACCCGCCGGCCGGTCGCCGGGGCGACGGCAAAGGTCACGGCGCCGCCGTCACTGCCGCCGGCCCCAGAGATGGAAACCCCCCCGGTGACGGCATCGTCATCGAGATAGACCGCAAGGTCCGCCTCGCGAAAGATGGCGAAGGGATAGGGGAACACGGTCTGCGCACCGTCCCCCAGGTACTGGATGCGGGGACGTGTGTCCCCGATCTGGATGTGTGTGGTCATGTCCGGACCCCTCCCTTGCCCCGGTCAGCGGTACAGGGTGCTCTGGAAGCCGTTGGCGACCGAGTTGAACGTGGTCCCGGTCAGGCCCAGCAAGGCGCGCTGGTTGCTGTACGTCAGGTCCAAAAGGTCCTGGCGCTGGTCGGCGGCCGACTGGACCCCAAGGTTGTGGAGATACAGGTCCAGGTCGGATTGCTGACCCCAGACATCCAGGTTGGCCTGTTCGGCGCGGGTGCGCGTCTGATCGGCGGTCGCCTGCCACCCGTCGCGGATGGCGGCGCTGGTGGCGTCGTGAACCTGACCGCTGTCGTGGGTCAGGTCGTCCCAGGCCCGGCGCGTACCCTCCGCGGCCTCGCTCTGCATGCCGGCCAGAACCGCGCGAGCCGAGCCGGAGGCCGCGTCCATCCCCATGCCAGCAAAGCGGGCACGCTCGCTGGCGCTGGCCCGGCGCAGGGCCTCGGCCTGGTCCTGCTGGGCCAGCGCGTAGTCGCGTTGCATATCGGCGATCCGGGTATCCGACTGGCGGCGCTGGTCGTCGGCCCATAGCTCGTGCGCGTCCCAGGCGGCCTGGTTGGTCAGGGCCGTGGACTCGATGGTCTGCTGCGTCGACGCCTCCGCCTGGCGGCGGGCGGCGTCGGCCGCCGCCTGGTTGGCGAGCGCCTGCTCCTGCTGTCGCCGTTCATACTCGGCGTACTGCTCGTACTGGCTCCAGGCCGTGGTGGCGGCCTGCAGGGCGACGGGGACCAAGACAGTGGCGAACTGGCTCATCAGTCGGTGACCTTTACTTCGGTGGTGACACTGAGAATGGTGCAGGGCAGCGGCGCGTCCTGGACGACACGCCACAGCGGCACGTGGGAATCCCGCTGCCAGCCCAGGGCGCGGACCGACACATCGCCATCCACGGAGCGGGGCGGCTGGTCCAGCACCGGCGCCGCGCCCAGGGACTGGAACGGCAGCGGCCGCGGGCCAGCGCCGGTATCCACCACCAGCGCCGCCGTCTCGCTCAGACGGAAGGTGGCGCGGATCAGGCGGATCAGGGTGCCGGGACCACCGCCACGCCCGCCCGAGACAACCGGGGGCAACGGCGCGATCTCGTGGGTGAATGGCAGGCCGACCACGACGGCCGACGCCGGCTCGTCGAGGGTGACCGCCCCATTGGACACGATGTGCTCGCCGGCATCGGCACCGTCGGCCAGCACCCGCACGGTGTGCCCGTTCAGATGCCCGAGGCCGCTCCAGGTCTGGCGCGGCGAGCCAGCGGACCCATCCAGGGCGGCATCGAGAGCCAGGTCGGTGTCGAACCGTTCAAGGGCGTGATCGCCGTCGCGCTCGACAACCACATAGACCTGCCCACCGGTCTCGGCGACCGCCTGAACGGCGCCGTCGGTGGTGTGCAGCGTCCAGGCGGTCACCCGCTCGGCGCGGTAGTTGGTCATGGTCGCCAGCGTGCCGTCGGCCAGCACCACGTGAAGCAGGCGGCGGGTCGGGTCGTAGTCCATGTCCACCGGATCCTGAACGAGATGCCGGGCCAGCAGCGCCAGGTCGGCGGCCTGATAGGCTTGCTCCAGATCGGTGAACAGGTACTCGCGCAGGTCGCGGCCGCTGGCCCCCACGAACAGGGTGGCGCCGTCAACGTTGAGGGGCCGGACCACGTTCGGTCCCAGGGTGCCGATGCGGGTCTCGCGGCTGGCGGTGACGGTGGCCGGGGCCAGCGGCTCGCCGCTGACGGTCCATTCGGCGCCCGAGGTGAACACCTGCAGGTCGCGCGACGAGAACAGAGCGCGGATCTCGTTGAGCTGATCCGACAGCAGGGCGAAGGTGATGGCCTCGTCGTCCAGGCCCTCGCCGGTGTCGAAGTTGAAGAAGTCCCCGACCTTGGACATCCAGATCTGATGCGGCACGTCGCGGGAGCCGCCCACCACCAGCCGGTTCTTGTGGAAGGTCACGGCGCGCGGGTAACCGTGTGCCGGCGAGAACGCCTGCTCCACCCACTCTCGGGTGGGGGCGCTGAGCGGAATCTCCTCGTGAATCGTCGCGGAGACCCGGTCGGCCGCCGCGTACGCGGTGATCGACACCGGCTTGCCGCGCAGCAACAGGCGCGTGCCCGCGTGCTCGGGCGTGAACACCGGCGACGACGTGGTGAGGGTCACCGATCCCACGACACCCGAGGGTGTCAGGCTGATCAGCGGATGGGCGAAACGCAGATAGGGCTCGTAGTAGCGGTAGCCCTCGTTGGGATAGCTCCAGGTGCTGATGGTCCAACTGGTGTGAGAGGCGCGGGTGATGCGCCGGGGCGCGGTCTCCGGATGCACCACAAGCAAGGTGTCGGCCATCTGTGTCCAGGACAGGCTCGGCAGGTGCCAGGTGCTCCACGGTGTCACGCAACTGAACACACGCGCATCATCCAGGTAGACGTCCATGCGCTCGTCGCCCAGGGCCAGCAGGTAGGTCTGCTCGCTGTTGAACTCGAAGGCGAGCAGACGGGCCGTGCCCGGCAGATCGTCCACGTGACGCAACCCGTCGCGCCGTGAAACGCCGCCGGTGGGCCGCAGGAACACGTTGCGCAGCCGCGCGGCGCCGTTGG
>JANQGN010000280.1 GCA_028277295.1 Rhodospira sp. | reverse complement strand
CGTCGTCGTCGCGGACCTCCAGCCACCAGCAGATCTGGCGCAGGTAGGTGTCGGGATCGCCGAGCAGGTCCTCGCCGCGAACGCGCATGCCCTGGCCGGGCGGCAGGCTGGCCATGAAGGCGAAGGCGGTGCCGTTCATCAGCAGCCACTGGCGTTCCGGGTCGGCGGTGTCGGCGCGGTCGCGGCCGGTCTTCTCGTCGGTGTTGCGGACCAGGGTCAGGATGGAGCGGCAGGTGGGCCGGGGATGGCGCGTGAGGTGCAGGAAGCGGGCGTCGGGGAAGGCGCGGCGCAGACGCTCCAGGTTGGCGCCCAGCACCGTGGCGGTGGGGCTTTTCTCGACCAGGACGCGCGGCGCCACCCCGGCGGCGATGTGCTGGAACAGGGCGTCGGTGCTCCAGCCCGCGCGCTCGCGCAGCCACTGGCGCGCCGCCGCCACGGTGTCCTCGGTCTGGCCGCCGAACTCCCGTTCGGCGATGGCCCGGATCAGGCCATGCAGGCTGGTGGGGCGCAGCGACAGGGCCATGCGGATCAGCCCGGACACCCGGTCGGCCACGGCCAGGTTCAGTTCGGGCAGTCCATACATCTCTGGGTGCTGGCCTAGCATGGCGCAGACCAGGGAGGAATAGGAGCGCGAACAGGTGATCAGGAACAGGGGCGGCGGCGCGGACACCGGCGGGACAGACGGCACGGCGATGGTCTCCCGAGAAGGCGCCGGGCGCGGCGTCCGCGCGGTTATCGCGGCAGCGGCCGGCGCGGTCAACCGCGCGCGGCGCGCCGGCCCGCGTTGACCGGGCCTGGGCGGCGCCCGTACCGTTGCCGATCACGGACGCCGCGCGGGCGGTCCATCGTCGCCCGTCGCCGTCCGCGCCACAGGAGAGCTGGCCATGGCCTTGACCCATTTCGATGCCCAGGGCAACGCGGTGATGGTGGATGTCTCGGACAAGGCGGAGACCGAGCGCGTCGCCATGGCCCGGGGGCGGCTGGTGGCGGCGCCGGGGACGCTGGCGCTGATCCGTGACCAGGGCCTGAGCAAGGGCGACGTGCTGTCGGTGGCCCGGTTGGCCGGCATCATGGGGGCCAAGCGCACGCCGGACCTGATCCCGCTGTGCCATCCCCTGGCGCTGACCAAGGTCACCGTTGACCTGAGGCTGAACGAGATCGAGGCGGCGGTCGAGATCACCGCCACCTGCAAGCTGACGGGACGCACCGGCGTGGAAATGGAGGCCCTGACCGCCGTTTCGGTGGCGGCGCTGACCGTCTACGACATGTGCAAGGCGGTGGATCGGACCATGCGCATCACGGACATTTATCTTGTGCACAAATCCGGCGGGCGCTCCGGTGCGTTCGACGCCGAGTCGGCCGGCGAGGGGTAACGGTCACGCGCCCATGCCGCTGGCATGACTCGCCTTGCGCCACGGTCGTCTGACCTGGACCGGGTCCATCCATCCGCCTTCCGATCCCTGGGGGCCTCCGCCAGGATCCCCACGAGTCTGGCCTCCGGACGATGATCGGACGATCGAATGACGCGGCCTTGGCCTTGTGTTACCCTTAGACGATACAATATATAAAGGTTATCGCGATGCGATTCAGAACCACCCGTACCGTTCGGTCTGTCCCGCCAGGCCGGAGGAAGGGTCGGTTTTATCGTGCAAGGGGACGTCCGCGCCCCTCGACGCGGACGCCGTTCTGGTGGTCGGCGGATGGTCGCGACAATCCCGTTGGTCGCCCATCGTGATGGACCGCCCGCCGCAACGGGCCGTGCATCGTGGTGGCATGCAATGCTGGCGTGACCATCGGGCCGAGGACCCGATCCATGGCTGATCGAGACAGGGCCAATCAGCGGGACCGGGGCGGCGTGCCCGGCGGCGGCGTGCCCCCGGCGACCAAGCCAGCCTGGCAGCCCGACGCGGCCTTGCGCGCGGCCCTGGATGCCGCTGGCGACGCGATCGCCATCAAGGATGCCGATCTTCGGTTCCAGTTCGTGAACGAGGCCCTGTGCCGGGCCGTTGGCCGGCCGGCCGAGGCCATCCTCGGCAAGACCGACCAGGACCTGTTTCCCGATGATGTGGCGACGCTGGCCGCCGCGGACGACCGCACGGTTCTAAGGACCGGGCGCGGCGTGAAGCGGGAGTACCTGTTGCCAACCGTCGATGGCCTGCTGTGGGTCGACGTCCGCAAGGACCCGGTGCTCGTCGAGGGGTGCCCGGTTGGCGTCATCACGGTGGCGCGCGACATCTCCCACACGATCGAGACCGAGCGCCGCTTGCGCACCAGCACGGACCTTCTGGATCGCTTCTTCACCCAGGGGGTCTTCGCCGTCGCCTATCTCGATCGGACCCTCACCATCCTGCGGGTCAACGAGGCGTTCGCGCGCATCGGCGATGGTCGCGCGGCGGACTTCGTCGGGCGCGCCTACGAGACCGTGTTTCCCCAAGCCGACATGGTGTCGCTGTTTCGGCGAGTGCTGAACACGGGCGCGCCGGTTACCGAGACCGCCCGGCCGATCCAGCCGGCCGGCCGCCACCAGGGCGGCACGACGTACTGGGACGTGTCCGTACAGCCCGTGCGGGACGCCGCCGGCGTGCTTGACGGCCTGATCCTGACCGTGGGCGACGTGACCGACCGGGTGCGCCGCGAGGACGACTTGCGGCGCAGCCGGCAGCTCTACAAGGGCCTGTTCGACGGGTCGGCGGCCATCATGTTCCTGGTCGATCCCAACGATGGGCGCTTCGTCAAGGCCAATGCCGCCGCCGCCGCGTTCTACGGCCACAGCCGCGCCGCCTTGCAGCGGATGCATATCCATGACCTCAACACCCGGCCGGTCGAGCGGATCCGCGAGGATGTCCAGCAGGCCCGCAGGCGCGACCGCAACGTGTTCCAGGTCCAGCACCGTCTCGCCAGCGGCGAGATCCGCGACGTCGAAATCCATTCAACGCCCCTGGATCTCGACGGTCGCACGGTTCTGTTTTCCATCGTTCACGACATCACCCACCGCGCCCGCGCCGAGGCGGCGTTGCGCGCCAGCGAACGCGAAAAGGCGCTGATCCTGGGCAGCGTCACCGAGTTGGTGGCGTTCTTCACCGCACCGGACCTGCGTATTCACTGGTGTAACCGCGCCTCGGCGGAGTCCATTGACACGGACACTCAGAGCCTGATCGGCGAACCCTGCTACAAGCATTGGGCCAATCGGGACAGCCCGTGTCCGGACTGCGCGGTGCTGCGGTGCTTCGAAACCCGCGCCCCGGCGCAGGCCGAGCGGGAAACGCCCGACGGCCGCATCTGGTCGATCCGCGCCTATCCCGCCTTCGATGACCAGGGGGAGCTGTCGGGTGTTGTCGAGGTGGGCCGCGACATCACCGAACCGCGCGCCAGCCAGGCGGCCCTGGCGCGCAGCCTGGCCAATCTGCACGCCTTTTTCGATTCGTCGCGCGATTTCCTGACCGTGCTGGATGAGGACGGACGCATCATCGCCGTCAATCGCACGGTGGAAACGCGCCTGGGATGGCCGGCGGATGATTTGACCGGCCGTTCGGTGGTCGTGCTTCATCCCAAGGAGATGCGGGCCGAGGCGGCTGACCGGGCGCGGGCGTTGATCGACGGCACGTCCGGGACATGCTCGCTTCCCCTGTTGACGCGCGCGGGCCATCGCATCCCCGTCGAAACCACGGTGGTCCGGGGAACCTGGAACGACGAGCCGGTTCTGTTTGGCACCAGCCGCGATGTGTCCGAGCTGGTCCTGTCGCGGCAGATGTTCGAAACCGCCTTCCGCGACAACGCCACCCTGATGCTGATCACCGAGCCCGACACCGGCCGGGTGGTCGACGCCAACCGGGCCTTTCTGAGCACGCTGGGCCTGACCGAGTCCGACGTGATCGGCCGAACCTCGCTGGAACTGGGTCTCGTCGCGGACGCCGAGAGCCGCGAGGCCCTGGTCAGGGGCATGCTCCAGGGCGACCTGGATACTCCGCCGGAAGTCAGCCTGGTCACGCGCGATGGCCGCACCGTAGTGGGCCAGGTCTCGGGTCGGCTGATCTCCAGCGGCACCCACCGGTACCTGCTGACCATGGTCGCCGACATCACCCAGCAACGCGCCGTGATGAACGACCTGCGGCATCAGGCCACCCATGATCCCCTGACCGGCGCGTTCAACCGTCAGGAGGCCGACCGGGTGCTGGATCAGGAAAGCCGCCGCGCCGACCGCATGGGCACGCCGCTGTCACTGATCCTGGCCGATCTGGATCACTTCAAGGCGGTGAATGACCGGCTGGGGCATCTGGCCGGCGACACGGTGCTGCGCGAGGTCGTGACCCGCCTGTCCCGACGTATCCGCGAGACCGACATGCTGGCGCGGTGGGGTGGCGAGGAGTTCCTGATCCTGTTGCCGGGGACCGATGAGCGGGGCGCCTGTCAGTTGGCCGAGACCTTGCGCCGCGCGGTCGCCGATGCTCCGTTTGGGGATGCCGGGGCCATGACCCTGAGCCAGGGGGTGGCCGCCTACCGGCCGGGCGAGTCCGTCTCTGACTGGATCGCCCGGGTCGACGCCGCGCTCTATTCGGCGAAGGCCAACGGCCGCGATCGCGTTTACGGCCCCGAGGACGGGACCCGGGAAACGGGATTGGTGTGTCTGGACAGGCGCGTGTCCCATCATGGATGAGGGTGATGGCGCCTGATGAAAGTTCGATAATTCCCCAACAGTCGTTGACTCTGACGTCTGTTCGTGAGACGGTGGACCCACGATCATAAACAGGGTGCCGTCAAGGCCAACCTGCGCGGCTCCAAGCCCGGGGCAACGGGCCTCGCGCGGGCATGCCTTGTCACTGCGGTCTTTGATCATGACGTTCTAGCATTGACGCGTCGGGTGTGCTCGACCGCCTCGACAGAGGCGGGCAGCGCACCACCGACCGGTGAGTTGGTGCGCCGCGCCTGACGGCGCGAGCGTACCCTACCAGAGAAAACCTTCCGTCGAGGTCACAAGCTGCCAGTACTCCTAAAGTGTTCGATGATTCTGCAATAGCCCCGCGAAAAGGGATCCGCCATGAGCGACCTCGTCCCCCTCTCTTCCTCGGCGCCGTTTCGGGAGACCGCCGGCCGATGGCTGGCGGCGTTCGGGCGCGCGCTCGACCGCGTCTGGCTGGCGACCCTGGCCGTCGTCGCGGTGCTCACGGTTCTGGCGCCCGCGCAGGTGTGGCCCAGCGTGACGTTCACGGCCGAGGCCCTCTGGACCATCCTGCCGTTCCTGCTCGCGTCGGTGGGTGTGGCTGCCTACACCAAGGCCAGCGGCCTTGACCGGCAGATCGCGCGCGCCACGTCCGGCCATCCCGCGCGGGTGATCACCCTGGCGGCTCTGTTCGGGGCGCTGTCGCCGTTCTGCTCCTGCGGGGTGGTGCCGATCATCGCCGCCCTGCTGGCCGCCGGGGTGCCGCTGGCGCCGGTCATGGCGTTCTGGCTGGCGTCGCCGCTGATGGACCCAGAGATGTTCCTCCTCATGCTGGCGGTGTTCGGCTGGCCACTGACACTGGCCAAGACCGCCAGCGCCATCGGTATCGGCCTGCTGGGCGGGTGGGTGACCCAGGCCCTTGTGCATCGCGGCGGCCTGACCGATGCCTTGCGTCCGGGGGTGGCCCCGACCGGCTGCGCGGCCAGGAAGACCCTGCGCGCCGAGCCGGTGGTCTGGCGCGTCTGGCAGGAGCCGGACCGCCGCCGGTCCTTCGCCGCCACCAGCCGGGACACGGGCCTGTTCCTGCTCAAGTGGCTGACCCTGGCCTTCCTGGTGGAGAGCCTGATGCTCGCCTACCTGCCGGCCGAGGCCATCGGGGCGTGGCTGGGTGGGGACGCCTGGTGGGCGGTGCCGCTGGCCGCGCTGGTGGGCATTCCCGCCTACCTCAACGGCTACGCGGCGGTGCCAACCGTGGCCGGGCTGATCGACCTGGGCATGGTGCCGGCGGCCGGGCTGGCCTTCATGCTGGCCGGCGGAGTGACCAGCATTCCGGCCGCGATGGCCGTGTTCCCGCTGGTGAGGCGGCCGGTGTTCGCGCTGTACGTGGCGCTTGGCCTCGGGGGCGCGCTGGCGGCCGGATTGAGCTACCAGGCCGTCCACCCCATCCCTTAAAATCCGCCAACTGCTGTCTCGACGACTCGTGCCACCTCTCCATTCCGCCAGGAGAGAGTGTCTGTCCGGAAAGCCTTGCAAAACACCACATACGGCATGCAATTTGGGCGCAGGAACACAATATATTGCGCTTCCCGAGACTTTCCGGACGGGCTCTTACGGGCTCTTAGAGCATGGTGGGTGAGTCCAATATCACTCACCATGCTCTACGGTGGTCGCGTCGCCCACAATTCCGCCAGGTCGAGCAGGGCACGGGTCTGGGCGCGGATCTCGCGGCGCACCGTTCGGTCCAGTCGCCCCAGCCAGCCAGAGGGGATGGCGTGCACCCCATGAACGGCCCCGGTCAGCATGCCGGCGATGGCGCCGGTGGTGTCGGCGTCGCCGCCCTGGTTGACGGTGGCCACCACGGCGGTCCGAAAGCCGTCGGCGCGGAAGGTGTGATGCATCACCGTCTGCATGGTATCGACGATATAGGCCGAACAGTACCCCCGATAGGGGATGAACTTGAACTTGGGATGATCGGCGATCAGGCGCTCGGCCTCGGCGCGCACGCCGCCCATGCCCTCGCCCCGCAGGGCCGCGTGCACCATGCGCACCAGGGCGATACAGGCGGCGTCCGAGCGCTCCTGGTGATGGGTGATGCGCGCCTGCCCGAGAGTCCACGCCTCGATGCGCTCGTCCGGTGCGCCCAGGGTGGCGATCGCCAGCGGGACCAGGCGCATGGCGGCGCCATTGCCGCCGTCGCCCGGGTTGTAGGGTGCCTCGGTGGTTCCCTTGGTGATGTAGCGGCGGATCCCCCGGCGCACGGTATTACCCACGTCCGGCGGGCCGCCCTTCAGCCACTCGGCGAAGGCTTCGGCCACGGTGCCCACCTCGAAGCCGTTGGCCTGGAGGAGCGCCCGGCCCAGCGCCAGGGCCATCGCGGTGTCGTCGGTCACCTGGCCGGGCTTCAGTTGCAGCCAGCCGCCGCCGATGATGCGGTCATGCACGCCGTACCGGTGAGCGATCTCGCCCTTGGTCATGAACTCCACCGTGGCGCCGAGGGCATCGCCCACGGCCAGGCCCAGGTAGGCGCCCAGGGCGCGATCCTCCAGGGCGGCGCGGTCGCGGAAGGGACGGGGAGCATCGGCCTTCATAGCGTGGACATCTCCACCAGGTAGTCGCCACCGATCACCAGGTACTCGGCCTCGCCCTTGAGCGGGTGGCGCGGCAGCAGGCCATCAAAGAACACGATCTTGGTCGCGGGCACGCGCACGGTGAGAATGCGGTCCCCGAAGCAGTCGGCGATGGTTCGGTCCCCGGTGAACGAGGTGAGGCTGTTGAGGCGCACCAGGGCTTGTCTCTTGCCGCGCCGCTCCAGGATCTGATCCTCGCTCATGGAGGTGACCCCGCGATACAGGGTCAGGTGGCCACCGGCGCCCGGACCATGGGCCCGCAACACCCATTGGCAGAACGTATACACCAAATCAAGCTGGCAGTGGATGGCGTTGCCATGAAAGCGGCTGCCCATTTTCTGCTCCACATAGCGGACCCAGGCCGGACACGGGATGCGGTCGATGGGCTCGCCGTGCCAGGTGGGCAGCAGACCAAAGCGGCTTTCCACCCATCCCTTCAGGACCGCGCCCTCGGCGTTACCGGTGTCGAACACCCAGCCCCGCAGCAGCCGTAAATAGCTGGAGCGGAACCGCCGGGTGCCATCGGCGGGGCGCGTGTCGGGGCGCTCGCGCGGGTCGCGCTGTTCGGCCTCCAGGCAGAAGGTCGCCGCCATGTAGGCGTGGAAGGCGCGCACCGCGTCGGCCTGATCCTCGGCCTCGTCCAGCATCTCGAATAGGCTCGCGCAGGTGGGACGCACATGCGGCAGGTCCAGCGGCAGGGGCGCCAGGTTAAAGGCCGGGCTGGCCAGCGCGGCCGTGGGGATGCCGATCATGTTGCTGCTGTGGCCCTGGGGCGCCGGCCGGGGGGGCTCCTCGGCCAGCAGCGCCAGGGCCAGCGGGGACGCGGGCGGAGCGGTCTCGTTCATCATGGGAATGGTCCCAAGCAAGAGCCGTGCCGTTTCCTCGGCGCGGGTCAGGACCCGACACAGGCGCCGGCCCTGTGTCGATCCCGACACGACAAGCGGGGGCGTGTCGCCTTCCAGACAGCCCTGTCGGGCGTCGTGTCGGGCCTGGTGACCGCCCGGAATCTCAGGGAATCCGGGCATGTCCGGGGACACAGGGCCGGGTCGTCTGGGTTGGCACGCTCCTTGCCGAATGGGGGTCAGGCGGCGCCTCGGTTGTCGCTGGACCACTTGCCCCCTTCGTTCCTGGGGGGCCATCCGGACCGGAAAGGAGACCCCTTATGAGCGCACTGCGTCAGATCGCCTTCTACGGCAAGGGCGGCATCGGCAAGTCCACC
>JANQGN010000237.1 GCA_028277295.1 Rhodospira sp. | reverse complement strand
CAATCGCCAGCAAATCCACGGTCCGACCCCGCCGCTGGCCGGGGGTGGCCACCCCCGGCCAGCGGCTCAATCTTGCCGATCGAGCCGACCCGAACCATAAGACAAACAAATCCCGAGCGATCTGGCACAGATCGCCCTGGACGATCTTTTGGGGACGATTTGCTTGAAAAACAAATTGTTAGAGCCCGTCCGGAAAGTCTCGGGAACCGCAATATAGTGTGCGCCTGTACCCGAGTAGCATACCGTATATGATGTTCCACAAGGCTTTCCGGACAGACACTTAGAGCATGCTGGGCGAGTCAGACATCGCGCGACATGCTCATAGGTCCGTGCGGCGCGTGCCGCCGCCGTCTCCTTCATACCGATCAGGCCCTTGGCCCCGGTCCGGCGTCTCCGGATCGGGGCGTTTCTTGTTGGGTCGTCCCGGACGTCCGGAGACACCACTCCCGCGGCCCGGGGCGCCGCGCCGTCGCCACGGTGGGGTCAGAACGCCACGCCCTCCGGCGCGTCTCCGGTTTCCAGATTGTCGAAGCGCGTGTAGTTGCCATCGAAGAACAGGCGCACGGTACCGATGGGGCCGTGGCGCTGCTTGGCGACGATGCACTCGGCCACATTGTGCGCCTTCTCACAGCGCTCCACCCATTTCTGATGACGTTCCAGGTACTTATCGTCGCTCTCCTCGGGGCGCCGCATGGGCTCCGCGCGCTCCAGATAGTACTGCTCCCGGAACACGAACATGACGACGTCGGCGTCTTGCTCGATCGAGCCCGACTCGCGTAGATCGGCCAGCTGCGGGCGCTTGTCCTCGCGCTGCTCGACGGCGCGGGAAAGCTGGGACAGCGCCAGCACGGGCACGTTCAGCTCCTTGGCCAGGCCCTTCAGGCCCCGCGTGATGGCCGAGACCTCCTGAACGCGCGAGTCCAGCGAGGCGCCCTTGCCACCGCTGAGAAGCTGCAAGTAGTCGACCACGATCAGACCCAGCCCGTGCTGCCGCGCCAGCCGCCGGCAGCGGGTGCGCATCGCCGACACCGTCAGCGCCGGGGTGTCGTCGATGAACAGGGGCACCCGATGCAGCGCCTGGCTTTCCACCAGCATGCGCTCGAAGTCCTCGCCCGCCAGTTCGCCGGTGCGGATGCGGTGGGAGGAGACCCGCACGCGCTCCGACAGGATGCGGGTGGCCAACTGCTCGGCGCTCATTTCCAGGGAGAAGAAGGCCACCCCCTGGCCCCGCTCGGCCGGGTCGTCGGAATCGACGAGGTGCTCGGCCGCGTTGAAGGCGATGGCCGTGGCCAGCGCCGTCTTGCCCATGGATGGGCGCCCGGCCAGGATCAGCAGATCCGACGCATGCAGGCCACCGAGCTTACGATCCAGGTCGACCAGGCCCGTGGTCACCCCGGCCAGCCGTCCCTCGCGCCGGTGCGCCGCCTCGGCCAGGTCCAGGGCGCTGACCAGGGCCGTCTTGAAAGCCAGCAGACCGCCCTCGTACTGACCGCTGGTGGCCAGGTCGTAGAGGCGCTGCTCGCTGCTCTCGATCTGGTCGGTGGCGTTGATGTCGATATCGTTGGTGTGCGCCTCGTTGACCATGTCGGTGCCGAGCGCGATGAGCTGGCGCCGCAGGTGGTAGTCGTGGATGAGCTGTCCATAGTCCTTGGCGTTGATGATCGACACCACCGAGCCCACCAGGGCGGCCAGATAGCGCGCGCCGCCCACCTCGGCCAGTGCCGCGTCGTCGTCCACGTAGGGTTTGACGGTGACCGGGTTGGCCACCTGGTTGCGCTCGATCAGCCGCTGGCAGGTGTCGTAGATCAGGGCATGCGCCGGGTGGATGAAGTGCTCGGGGCGC
>JANQGN010000212.1 GCA_028277295.1 Rhodospira sp. | reverse complement strand
GAGGCCCGCCGCGCCAGACCGGTCGAGACAACCCGGTCTCAAGCAAATCGTCCCCAAAAGATCGTCCAGGGCGATCTGTGCCAGATCGCTCGGGACTTGCTCTAACCGGGGCCTCGTCACCGCCGCTCCACGGCCACGGCCACCTCGTTGCGGCGCAGGAAGGGCAGGGTCCAGGGCGGATCATAGAACCAGGCCACGGGCTGGCCCGCCGGCCGCCAGGCGGTTTGGTTTAAGGCGGCAAGCAGGTCCGCCTTGCGCGCTTCCGTCCTGTCGTCGTTGCGAAAGCCGGAGAAGCGCAGCACCGCCATGTCCCGCCCGGGCAGCCCGACGATGCGCACCCGCGCGTGAGTCGGCACAGGCGCGGTCTCCACCGTGTACCCCTCGGGCAGGAAGAAGCGCATGACATAGGGGACCTCACCGGCCGTGCCAACGCGGTCGGCCCCGGTGCTCTCCACCGGCACGGTCATGGCGATCTTCTGCCCGGAGCGGCGCCCGCCGCCCGCTGGCTTGGTCACCGGTTGATCCACCGGCGCGGTCATGGCCACCGTTTCTCCCTGGCGATTGGCCCCGGCGATGTAGTCGAACAGCAGGCGGAAGGCGGCATTGCCCGTGGTGGGGGCGCCTCCGTCCCGAGGACTCACCTCGGCGGCGACGCGATCGCCGTAACGGCGAACCTCGATATGGTGGGTGCCGCCATCCCCGGGCACGGACAGGCGGTCCTCAATGGTGTAGGCGGATTCAGGCGTGCCTGAACGGCCGCCGGCGACGGCGCAGCCGGCCATGGCGAGGGCTCCCAGAAGCGCGACCGCCCCCATGGTCTTGGCAAGGGGGACAGGAATGGATGTCGTCATGCCCAGGCATACGGCGGCGCGCGCGGCCCGGATCAATCGCCGGCGGCCGGTCTGGGCGACGGCGCGGGGAAGGGCACGGGGCAAGGGCGCCCGCCCGGTCCTCTCCCAAGCCCACGCAGGACACCGATGGGCGGCCTCGCCGCCCATCGGCACGCGGGTCAGGCCCGTTCGGGAACGGGCAGGTTCACCCAGTCCCGATAGAAGGTCTCGATATCCGGCTCGAAGTCATGCATCACCGGATACCAGGGGGTTGGGGCCTCCACGTCGTGCATGACCCCACAGGTCGGGCAATAGAACTCCCGATAAACCTGCCAAGCCGGATCGGGCGCCATGAGGCGCGGATAGACCTCCGCCATGGCGTCCTCGGTATCGCGCACGTAGACAAGAGCGTTCAGTTTCCAGTTTTGCTTATAGTCACCGAAATCATGACCACAATCGCACATGGTGACCCACGCCTTGTCCTTGGTCTGGACAATGTGAAGGTGTGGCCCCAGTGGCAGAATGATCCTGGCGTCGAAGGAAACCTTATCCTGAAGCACCTCCAGGTACAGGGCAAACCGCCCAGCGTCCTTGGGCATGGACAGCATGCGATGCACGGTTGACCACGGGGCGCGCCCCTCGACCAGATCGGCGACCTGTTTCTTGGTGTATGTGGACATGGGTTTGGGTCCTTTGTCTCAGTGTCTGTCCGGAAAGCCTTGCAAAACACTACATACGGCGTGCGATTCGGGCACAGGCACACAACACATTGCGGTTCCCGCGACTTTCCGGACGGGCTCTCAAGCTTATGCTGACATCGATGGTCCCGCGCCAGGGCCGTCTATTCCTCGACCAGCACGACGGTGCGCACGTCGGGCAACGCCGACAGATCGTTGCGATGCTTGGCACCGAAGGCCGGCACGCCCAGCTCTTCCTCGGTCACGGTCCAGTCCTCGGGAAGGTCCCAGAAGGCCCGGAAGCTGTTCAGGAACGTTTTGCTGAGGCCGAAGCTGGTGGCGAACATGTGCTTCACCGGGGTTGAGGCGTCCTTGGCGAGGATGCGCGCGCGCTCCTCCCTCATCCACGTCCGGGTCGGCTGGGCGCGGGCGATGCGGGCCTTGCGCATCGTGGCGCGCCGCCGGGCCGTCGCCTTGGCGTCAACCGCGTAGCGGCCGTCCTTGTCCTGGCTGAGCACCGCGCCGTAGACCTTTTCGGCGTAGTCCGGCAGCACCGCGCGGGTGTTCAGGTCCGCCTCGACCGCCGCCGGCTCGCGGTCCAGGGGATCGCCGAAGCCCGGCCCGCCGCGCAGGTAGTTCAGGTACAGGTCGTGGTTGGCGAAGATGTCCTCGGTGGTCATGGCCTGGTGATCGCGCTTGACCACGGCGCCATCGCCCAGGTGCCGTTCGTAGTCCCGATCATCGGGGTTGCGGTCGGCGCCCAGGGGCAGGGACAGGCCCTCGGCGATGCGGGCCTTGAGGTCGGTCTTGTGGGCCTCGAACCGGTAGCCGGTGGCCGAGGGATAACCGCCCATCAACCCCCAGTCGGAGTTCATGTAGCCGTTGCCCATGAAGTACATGGTCCAGTCCTCGGCCTTCCAGACCATGCGCAGGCTCTCGAAGCCGCAGCCGCCCCGGTACGTGCCGTAGCCGCCCGAATTGGTTTTGACATTACGGCCCAGGTAGAGCAGGGGCTCGGCCAGCTCCCAGATCTCCATGTCGCCCATGTCCCCCTCGGGGTTCCAGATGGCGGCGGCGTTGTCGAGCCCGTCCTTGACCGCGCAAGCGCCGGTGCCGCAGGCGGCGGCCTCGAAGCTGTTGACCGCATGGATCTCCAGGTCCTGGTTGATGCCGCCACCCTGGAGCCAGTTCGACGTGTTGGCGTTACCGGCGTTGACCTCCTCCAGGTAGCCGCGCGCGAAGTAGGCGGAGCTGAGCCCGCGCCACAGGGCACTCCAGCCGGACACCAGGAAGTGCCAGGCGTAGGCGTGGCCCGTGCGCCGGTCGTCCGGGTTCATCCAGGTGCCCTTGGGCAGGCGGAACTGGGTGCCGTAATAGGCGCCGTCGTTGATGCGCTCGGTGGGCACCAGGGTCTGGGTCATCATCACCCAGATGCCCGAGGTGAAGGCCACCTGGTTGGCGTTGTAGGTGTGCCAGCCCCAGCGGCTCGCGCCCTCGAAGTCCAGCCGCCAGGTGGCGTCCGGCTTGATCTCGATCTCCACCGGCGAATGCATGATGGTGTCGACCTTGGCGAAGGCCGAGGGACAGCCCACGTCCTCGTGGGCGTAGGGGACATCAACGAAGGCCACGCGGCGGTAGATGCCCGGCACGGTCATGGCCTTGACGCGGCTGATCAGGCCCCGGCGGCCCTCTTCGACAATCTCGTAGGCGAACGTCTCCCAGCTCTCCAGGCCGTCCTCGCGGATCACCTCCTCGACCAGGTCGCGGACCATGTGACAGCCGGCGATACGGGTGCGCTCGTCCAGGATCCAGTACTTGGTGGTGCGCACGGCGCGCTGGCTTTCATGCAGCCAGTCGCGGAACGGCTGGTCGTTGGCGCCGGTCTTGCGGCAGGTGATCTGCACGCCGTCGCCGAAGCGCTGGATCTGGCCCGTGGACATGGAGCCGGGACCCACCGAGCCGGTGTCGATCACGTGGGTGACGCCGCCGACCCAGCCGACCAGTTTGTCATCGGCGAAGATGGGGACGATGGTGGCGATGTCACAGGGATGGACGTTGCCGATCGAGCAGTCATTGTTGGTGAACATGTCCCCGGGATTGATGCCGGGATTGGTCTCCCAGTCGTTCTCGATCATGTATTTGATGGCGGCGCCCATGGTGCCGACGTGGATGATGATGCCCGTCGAGGTGAGCACGCAGTCCCCGGCGGCATTGTACAGGGTGAAGCACAGCTCCCCTTCCTGCTCGACGATGGGCGAGGCGGCGATCTTCTTGGCCGTCTCGCGGGCATGCACCAGGCCGCCCCGCAGCTTGGAGAACATCTTCTCGTAGGCGATGGGATCGTTTTCCTTGAAGGCCAGGGCCTTCAGGCCGTTGTAGTAGCCGGTCTTGGCGGTGCGGGCGAGCACGGTGTCGCGCTTCTGCTTCAGGGTCTTGCCGCCCCCGGCGAGGCCCCGGCGGTCCGTCTTGGACATGATGGTCATGGTCAGGCGCTCCCTCAGCCGGTGATGGTCTTGAGATGGAACAGGCGGTGTTCGTCGAGCCAGGCCGCGAAGCCATCGGGTACGACGAAGGTGGTCGCCGGGGATTCGATGATGGCCGGGCCCGTGATACGGTTGCCGGCCTTGAGGGCCTCCATTTCCCACAGGGTGGCGTGGACCCAGTGGTTGTTGCGGAAGAACGGCCGGCGGCCGATGCGCGCCTCCTCGGGGGGATCCTCGCCGGCCAGCGGCTCCTTGGGCAGGTGCGGCTTCTGGGTGGCCACCATGCCGCGCATGATGGCCCCGGTCACGCTGAAGCCCAGCTCCGGCGAGCGCGCGGCGCTGGCGTAGACCCGGGCGTAGGTCTCATCGAAGGCCGCGATCAGCTTGTCCCAGTCCTCGGCCGTCGCGGCCGCGCTGACGGGGGAGTCGATCTCCAGATCATTGAGCTGCCCCATGTACTGCATGCGATAGCCCGGACGCAGCGTGACCTCGGCGGCGTCGAAGCCGTTGATGGCAAACTCCTCGATCACCTTGGCGGCCAGTTCGCTCCAGGCGTTTTGCAGGGCCTTGACGGCCAGCGTCTTGACCACGTCGGGCGCGCCGTTGGGGACGGCCACGTCCACGGATTTGTCGTAGCGATACTCGAAATCGGCGGTGGCACAGCCGAAGGCCGAGAACCCGGCGGCCCAGGCCGGGATGATGATGTCCTTGAAGCCCAGCCCCTGCGTGTAGCCATAGGTGTGCACCGGGCCGGCGCCACCGTACGAGAAGCAGACGAAGTCCGTGGGGCTGTAGCCCTTGGCGCTGATGGTCGCCCGCAGGTGATCGCGCAGGCTCAGGTCGAGCAGTTCGATCACCCCGGCGGCGGCCTCTTCCACGGACAGCCCCAGCGGGTCGGCGACCTGGGTCTTGATGGCGGCGTGGGCGCGCTCCACGTCGAGCGTGATGTGGCCGCCCAGGAAGTTGTGGGGGTTCAGGTAGCCAAGCACCACATGGCAATCGGTGACCGTCACGGTGTCGAGCCCGCTCTCGGGCCAGCAGATGCCCACCCGGTAGCCGGCGCTGTCCGGTCCCAGCTTGATGGCGTTGGTATGGGGATCCAGGCGCACGAAGCTGCCCGCCCCGGCGCCCACGGAATCCATGGCCACCAGCGGTAGAGACAGGGCCAGGCGCGCCATGTCGGGGTCGGCGGCGATGGCGAAGCTGCCCCGGGTGATCAACGCCATGTCGAAGCTGGTGCCACCGATGTCCGAGCAGGCGATGTTGTCATAGCCCAGCCGCTCGCCCAGGAACTTGGCGCCGATGACCCCGCCCACCGGACCGGAGACCATGGTGCGGGCCAGTTCCTTGGCCTTCCAGCTGATGGTGCCGCCGTGGGTGGCCATGACCCGCAGGTCATGACGGGCACCGTGAGTCTTCATCCGCTCGCTGATCTGGGTCAGCGTCTTGCGCGAGGGCTCGGCGGCGTAAGCCTCCAGGATGGTGGAGTTGGTGCGGTGGCTTTCCTTGCGCACCGGGTAGTAGTCCACCGAGGCGAACACCGGCAGGTCTGGCCTGCCCCTTTCGGCGGCCACGGCCCGGCAGATGTCGCGCACCCGGCGCTCGCTGCCGCCGTTCTTGTGCGAGTGAAGCAGACTGATGACGAGGGCATCCACCCCCATGTCGATCAGTTCGGCCGCCGCCTGGCGCGCCTCGTCCTCGCGCAGGGGAATGGCCACCTCGCCCTGGGAATCGGTGCGCTCGGTCACCCCCCGGGTGCGCTCGATGGGCACCAGGGGCGGATCATAGCGATGGGTGTTGAGGTGAATGCGGTCCTCGAAGGCGTAACCCAGGTAGGACTGGATCGCCCGCCCCATGCGGTGGAAGTCCTCCACGCCGCGGTTGACGATCAGACCGACGGTCAGGCCCTTACGCTGGACCACGCGGTTGAGCATCGCCGTGCCCGAGTACACATAGGTGACCATCTCGGGATAGACGTCCTCGATGGATCGGCTCCATTGGGACAGGGCGTCTTTCGAGGATTGGGTGATGGCCAGGGATTCATCGTCGGGATTGCTCTGCGCCTTGCCGACAACGAACTCGCCGTCTGCCTGGACAAAAAAGGTGTCGGTCATCGTGCCGCCGGCATCGATGCCCATGACCTGGACGGGGTTGGCTTGGTGTCCCACTGTGTCCTCCCATGAGACTCTTGATTGGCGGCACCCGTGCCTGGGCCGTCGCGTTACGCGGCCTGGGCGAGCGCCACCGGGAGGAATGGCAAGCCCCGTGCCATACCCGACAGAAAACGTCTTTCCTTTGGGAACCAATATGTTGAATAGAAACCCAGGGAGGGGCGACGCGTCCGCACCCTTCGCCGTTCGCGTCCGCGCTCCGGACGCTTCGTCCGATCGCGGGGCCATCGCCCATCGCGTGGAGTATCGACGCTCCACCCGTCACGACGGCGGATAAGAAACAACGGCCGCCGGTGTCCCGCGCGACCGTTGTTTCCCGCCAGAGCCCGGCGACCGCCTACGTCCCACGACGCATCTGAATAGCCGAGACACGGTCGATGCCATGGCGTTTCATTTTCTCGTAGAGCGTGCTCTTGGCGATCCGCAGCCGGCTCGCGGCGCGCGTGAGGTTGCCGCCTTCCTGGGCGATGGCGTCAACCACCGTTTCCCGTTCGCAGTCGGCCAGGGACACCACCGCGCGCGCACCTGGTGGACGGTCCTGGGATCCCCTGGGGTGGTCCGTTTCCGATGGCGGCGCCATGATCGATGACGGTCGCGGCACGGGCCGAGCAACCTCCGGCGGCAGGTCGTCGCGGGTCAACACGTCTCCCTCGGCCAACAACACCAGGCCCTCGATCACATTGCGCAGTTCGCGGACGTTTCCTGGCCAGGTGTAGGCCCGCAGGGCGGTGATCAGATCGGCCGATGGCCGTTTCGGCCCGAGACCATAGGCACGCTGGGTCTGGTCGACGAAGTGCCGCACCAGGGACGGGATATCGTCCAGACGATCGGACAGCGGTGGCAGTTGCAGCACCGTCACCGCCAAGCGGTAGAACAAATCCATGCGAAAGGCGCCAGCGGCGACCTCGGCGCGCACGTCCCGATTGGCGGCCGCCACCACCCGGACCCTGACCGTGCGGGGTTTGTGCTCGCCAAGGCGGTAGACGGCCCCTTCCTCCAGGACGCGCAGGAAATGGGCCTGCAGATCCAGGGGCATTTCCCCAATCTCGTCGAGGAACAGGGTGCCACCGTCGGCGGCCTCGAACTTGCCGGCCATCCCACCCCGACGCGCGCCCGTGAAGGCGCCATCCCCGTAGCCGAACAATTCGCTGGCCAGGAGGTCCCGGGACATGGCCCCGCAGTTGATGGGCACGAAGGGCCCTCCCGCGTTCGGGCCCGCCGCGTGCAGCGCGCGCGCGAACACCTCCTTTCCCGCGCCGGTGGGACCCAGCAGCAAGACGGGAACGGGCAGGCCCGCCAGCCGTCGGGCTTTCTTCTTCACCGCCGTCAGGGCGGCGCTCGTCCCGATAATCGCGGAGAATGGATCGGTGGTGGTGGTCTCCGCGAGTGGATCGGCGAACACGGGACCGGCCCGCGCTGGGCGTGTCACCGGAATGGCCAGGACGGTCCCGAGGCGTTCCTCCCGGTCCATGACAGGCTCAAGCCAGTCGCTGTTGAGCCACGCTGGAAGAGCCAGGGTTTCCGGCATGTCGCCACCCGTGGGCAGGGTCAGATCCTGGCAGGTCCCCACGTTCAGACCCAAGCCATTGAGATAGCCCTCGGCGTTCTCGTTGGCCCGGACCATGCGCCCGCGATGATCGAAAATCACCATGCCCTGGCTGGCCCACTGGCGGTTCCGCGTCAGCGTCAGGTCGAGCAGACGTGCCCGGCGCTCCATGTGCCGGGCCGCCAGACGGGTTTCGATGCGGCTGGCGCCGGCCACCGCCAGGGCCAGGCAATGGGTGTTGTGGCTGGCGCTCAGGCCGGAGATGTCCAGCACGCCCAGGATCCGGTTGTCATCGGGATCGCGAATCACGGCCGCCGAGCAGGTCCAGAGCTTGACGCCCGCGCAGAAATGCTCGGCCGCCGTGATCTGCACCGGCTGGCCGGCGGCCAGGGCCGTGCCGATGGCGTTGGTTCCGCTGACCGACTCACTCCACGTGGCGCCTGGCACAAGCCGGATATCCTGGCTTCTCTCCCTGGCCGCCGGATCGCCCTCGACCCACAGGATCACTCCATCGGGGTCGGTCAGGACCATCACCGTTCGGGAGTCGGCGAGAAACTCCCGTCCCTGGGCCATGACCGGGCGCGCCGCCTGGATCAGGTCGTCGTGGTGGTGCTTCAGGACCAGCAAGGCATCTTCGGTGATGGTCACGGGTGCCGCGTGTTGACCGGGATCAACACCCGACGACAGGCAGCGGCGCCAGGACTCCTCGACCATCTGGCGGACGGCATCGGCGGGCATGCCGTTACCCGAAATCAGTTTTTCCCAAGCCGCCGCGACCGGACTGCTGCCACCCAACGCCGTGGGGTGACACATCTCGGTGTGTGCCATGACGGTGCCCTCCCTGTGATCGCCGTCTTCTTTTTTTGGGGCGACCTTTGGTCTGATTGATGCGCGCTGATCCCTGCTGAACCGGGATGTTTGGTCCCGGGTGTGTCCATCGCCCTCAACCGGCGTGCCACAGCAACGGGCTCAGGGTAACGCGAGCAACGCTCCGCACGTTCGATGGAGATCCTTCGCACCTTTCAGGCGCTCAGGATGAGGTTACTATATTTAAGATAACCTCATCCCGAGCGAGCCCC
>JANQGN010000165.1 GCA_028277295.1 Rhodospira sp. | reverse complement strand
CTTGTAGGCGCCCTCGTACTGGGCGACCTCCTCGCCCATCAGGAACACGGTCTCGTCGCGGCGCATCTCCTCGGCCATGGCGTCGCGCAGGGCCTCGCGTACCGTCTGGCGCTTGGTCGTGTCGTAGACCGGTTCGTCGTCGTCGGGTTCGGGCTCCGGTTCGGGCGGCGATGCCGCCACCCGCGCGGGCGCCGGTGCCGCCGCCTCGGCGACGGCCGCCGTCGGCGCGGGGTCATTCGTCCGCGTGGCCTGGACCGCCGCGTCGAGGGCGCTGTCGTCCTCATCCTCCGCGAGCAGGATGGCGATGGGCTGGTTGACCTTGACCCCCTCGGTGCCCTCGGGGACCAGGATCTTGGCCAGGCGCCCTTCGTCGACCGCCTCGTATTCCATGGTCGCCTTGTCGGTTTCGATCTCGGCGAGGATGTCACCGGCCTCGACCGCGTCGCCCTCCGTCTTCAGCCAGCGGGCAAGGGTGCCCTCCTCCATTGTGGGCGAGAGGGCGGGCATTAAAATCTGCGTCGGCATGGTGGTGGGTCTCCGCGCCTCAAGCCTCTACAAGCACGTCGGTCCAAAGCGCCGAGGGATCGGGCTCGGGGCTGTGCTGGGCGAACTCGGCGGCCTCGCCGACGATCGCTTTGACGTCGCGGTCGATGTCCTTGAGCCGCGCCTCGTCGAAGGTGCCCTCATCCAGCAGCCGCTGCTTCAACTGGTCGATGGGGTCGCTCTCCGAGCGCATGCGCGCGACCTCTTCCTTGGTGCGGTACTTGGCGGGATCGGACATGGAGTGGCCGCGATAGCGATAGGTCCTGACGTCCAGCAGGTACGGCCCCTTGCCGGCGCGCACGTGGTCGACCGCCTCGGCGCAGCCCTCGATCACGTCCAGCACGTTCATGCCGTTGACGCTCTTGCCGGGGATGCCGTAGCCGGCGCCGCGCTGGCACAGGTCGCCGGGGGCGGAGGCGCGCTCCACCGAGGTGCCCATGCCGTACTTGTTGTTCTCCAGCACATACAGCACCGGCAGGCCCCACAGGGCGGCCATGTTGAAGCTTTCGTAGACCTGGCCCTGGTTCGCCGCGCCGTCGCCGAAATAGGTGAAGCAGATAGCGCCGTTCTCGCCCTTGTACTTGTGGGCGAAGGCCAGGCCGGTTCCCAGGGGCACCTGGGCGCCGACGATGCCATGGCCGCCGTAAAAACCCTTGTCGCGGCTAAACATGTGCATGGAGCCGCCCTTGCCCTTGGAATAGCCGCCGGCGCGGCCGGTCAACTCGGCCATCACCCCCTTGGGATCCATGCCGGTGGCTAGCATGTGACCGTGGTCGCGGTAGCTGGTGATGATGGAGTCGCCGGGCCGGGCCAGGGCCTGCAGTCCGACGACCACCGCCTCCTGGCCAATGTACAGGTGGCAGAAGCCGCCGATCAGGCCCATGCCGTAGAGCTGCCCGGCCTTCTCCTCGAAGCGGCGGATGAGCAGCATATCGCGGTAAAGCTGTTCCAGCCGGTCGGCGTCCAGGATCGGCGCTTCTTTCGAACCAGATGACGATGCGCGCGCGCGGCGGGTGGCGGCCATGCCGGATCCTCCCCCTCGTATTGCATGGACCCCGTGCGGCGGGGACGGCCCTGGCGGGCCGACGTGCCGTCTCGGGAGACGATGACGTGGCGTCAGGTCAGAAGTAACCGATCCTGGACGTGTTTCAAGGGGAGAATGTGACTAAGTCATTGTTCTGCAATGCACAAAGAGACATTAACCACGATTGAGTTAAGGCACTGATTGGACGTGCGAAATTGCTCGCGAATACGATCTTTGGTCGCCCATGCGGAGGATGTGACCGGACAGGCGATCGCGGGTTCGACAAAAAAAACAAGGAGCCCGCGACCGGGGGCCGCGGGCGTCTCGCGATGGGGAGAGGGGGGCCGTCAGGACGGATCGGGCGGGGCCTGCATCACCCGGCCGGCCACGGCGTCAAGCTGATTGGCCAGGGTGCGGTCGCGGGCGTCCGGATGGGTGATCAACGCGAAGTCAAGCGCGGTGTGGCAGCCCTTCTCGCAAAGGCTATTGCGGCCGGCCAGTTTCGGCGCCACCGCCTTGACCAGGGCGCGGCCCTTGTCGGCGTTCTCCAGGAGCACCTTGATCACCGCCTCGACGGTCACGTTGTCGTGATCGGGGTGCCAGCAGTCATAGTCCGTGACCATGGCCACGGACGCGTAGCACATCTCCGCCTCGCGGGCCAACTTGGCCTCGGGCATGTTGGTCATGCCGATCACGTCGCAACCCCAGGAGCGATAGAGGTTGCTCTCGGCGAGCGTCGAGAACTGCGGGCCTTCCATCACCAGGTAGGTGCCGCCCACCTGATGGGGAATGTCCAGTTCGGCGCAGGCCTTGGCCACCGCCGCGCCCAGGCGGCCGCAGGTGGGATGGGCC
>JANQGN010000582.1 GCA_028277295.1 Rhodospira sp. | reverse complement strand
CATCTCCAGCACCGCGCCCAGGTTCTCGTCGTCGGGCTTGAGGTGAAACACCCCGGCGCCCCCGTTTCCGAACAAAGGCTTGATGACAATGTCCTTGTGCTCGGCGCGGAAGGCGCGGATGGCGGCCGGGTCGCGGCTGATCAGGGTGGGCGGCATCAGATCCGGCCAGCGGCAGACGAACAGCTTTTCCGGGGCGTTGCGCACCTCGGCCGGATCGTTGACCACCAGGGTCTCCGGGTGGATCCGCTCCAGCAGGTGGGTGGCGGTGATATAGGCCATGTCGAAAGGCGGATCCTGGCGCATCAGCACCACGTCGACGGAGGCCAGATCCAGGGCCTCGGGCGCGCCCAGGGTGAAGTGATCCCCGGCCAGGCGACGCACGGTCAGGGGTCGGGCGCGGGCCATCACCCGTCCGTCCACGAAGCTCAGGTCCGCGGGCAGATAGTGCCACAGCCGGTGACCGCGGGCCTGGGCCTCCAGGGCGAGCACGAAGGTGCTATCGCCGGCGATGTCGATGCTCTCAATGGGGTCCATCTGGATGGCGACGGACAGGGACATGGTCGAGGCTCCTGGCAAGGTCACGCTCCGGCGATGGTCATGCCGTCCACGCGCAGAGTGGGGCTATCCGTGCCGTACCGCAACACCAGGTCGTCGGCGGCCGTGCAGTTGCGGAACATCTCCCGCAATGTGCCGGCGATGGTGCATTCGCTGACGGGATAGGCGATCTCGCCGTTCTCGATCCAGAAGCCGGCGGCGCCGCGCGAATAGTCGCCGGTGATCATGTTGACGCCCTGGCCGGCCAGTTCGGTGACATACAGGCCCTCTTGGATATCGGCCATCAGGGCGGTGGGAGTGAGTTTGCCCGCCCGGAGGTAGACGTTGGAGGCGCCCGGCGAGGGCGGCGAGGCGGTGCCACGCGTGGCATGTCCGGTGCTGGCCAGGCCCAGTTGCCGGGCCGAGCGCAGGTCCAGCAGCCAGGTGGTCAGGCGGCCGGCGTCGATCAGGTCCATGGGGCGGGTGACCAGGCCCTCGCCGTCGCAGGGGCGGGAGCGCAGGCCCCGTGGCCGATGCGGATCGTCGGTGATGGTGACGCCCGGGGCGAACACGTCGGTGTCCATGGCGTCCTTGAGGAAACTGGTGCCCCGGGCGATGGACGCGCCGTTGATGGCGCCCAGCAGGTGCCCCACCAGGGACCGCGCCACGCGCGGGTCGAACACCACCGGTGCCTTGAGGGTACGAGGCCGCCGCGAATCCAGACGGCGTACCGCGCGGTCGCCGGCGACCTGGCCCACCTCGGCGGGATCGCGCAGGTCCTCGCGGAACACGGCGGCCGTATAGTCATAATCGCGTTCCATGCCCGTGCTGCCGCCGTCGGCGATCACGCTGACCGCCAGCGAGGCGCCGGTGCGCTCGTAGGCGTGGGAAAAGCCGTTGGAGGCCGCCTGAATCACCGTGGTCAGGCTCCAGCCAGCCTCCGCGCCCTCCGAGTTGGTCACGCCGGGCACGGCGCGGGCCGCGTCCTCGGCGGTCTGAACCATCTCGGTCAAGGTCTCCGCCGATGGCTCGTGTGGGTCACGGCAGTCTATGGGCGGCGGGTTGGCGACAATCTGCGACGGATCGGCCAGGCCACAGTAGGGATCCTCGGGCACGGTGCGGGCGATGGAGATGGCCCGCTCCACCAGGTCGTTCAGAGCGGCCGAGGAGCGGTCGGCGCTGGAGACCATGGCCTGGCGATGCCCCAGCAGCACCCGCAGGCCGATGTCGCCGCCTTCGGCCCGTTCCAGACGTTCCAGGGCCCCCAGGCGCCACGCCACCGACAGCGACACACCGTCCACCAGAACCGCGTCGGCGGCGTCCGCGCCAGCCCGCCGGGCGCGGGCGATCAAATCTTCCAGCAGGCTGAGGGAACACGGGGGGGGAGCATCGGTCATGCGTGGGAACTCCGTCGGCGCGGCGGGCAATCGGGTGGGTGATGGTGTGGTGGGTGCGGGCGGACAGACAGACAGACAGACAGACAGACAGAACGAGCGACACCCTTATAGAAGGAATACGGCCGCAAGGCCCAGGAAGGCGAAGAAGCCGACCACGTCGGTCACGGTGGTCAGGAACACGCCCGAGGAGACCGCCGGGTCCACCTTCAGGCGGTCCAGAATCAACGGAATCAGGATTCCGGCCAGGGCGGCGGCCACCATGTTGATGATCATGGCGATGCCGATCACCACCCCGATTAAAGTGTCCTTGAACCAGACCCAGGCCACGGCACCCGTGACGACCGCGAACATCAGGCCGTTGAGGACGCCGATCACCAATTCCTTGCCGACGATGCGCATGGCGTTGGCGGGGGTTAGCTCCTTGGTGGCCAGGGCGCGCACGGCGATGGTCAGGGTCTGGGTGCCGGCATTGCCGCCCATGGAGGCGACGATGGGCATCAGGACGGCCAGCGCGACGATGGCTTGCAAGGTGTCCTCGAAGACACCGATGACCAGCGAGGCCAGCACCGCCGTGCCAAGGTTGACCAACAGCCAGCCGATCCGCGCCTTGATGGTATCCTTGATGGCCGAGAACAGGTCGCCCTCCGACAGGCCGGCAAGGCGGAACAGGTCATCCTCGGCCTCTTCGTCGATCACGTCCACAACGTCGTCGACCGTGACCCGGCCCACAAGGCGCCCCGAGGCATCCACCACCGGCGCCGACAAAAGGTCCTTTTGCCGGAACAGGAAGGCAACCTCCTCCTGGTCCATGGTGATGGGGATTTCGGTGACCTTGGGGTCCATGATCTCGCTGAGCCGAACCGGCCGGCGCGAGCGCAGCAAGGCCGACAGGCGCACGTTGCCCACCGGCCGGTGACGTGGATCGACGATAAAGATCTGGTAGAACTCGTCCGGCAGGCGGGCGCCTGAGCGCAAGTAGTCGATGGTCTCGCCCACGGTCCAGTAGCTGGGCACGGCCACCAACTCGCGCTGCATCAATCGGCCGGCGCAGTACTCGGGCAGGGCCAACGCCGTCTCGATCAAGGCCCGCAGTTCGGTGGGCAGCTTGGCCAGCACCGCCGCTCGCTCTTCGTCGTCCAGTTGGCCGGCCAGATAGACGGCATCGTCGGACTCCACCTCGCGCAGACAGGCCGCGACGTCTTCATAGCCCAGTTCCGCGATCACCTCGGCGCGGACCGCGTCGTCCAGCTCCGGCAGGATGTCGGCGTTGAAGAGGCCCTTGGTGGCGCGCACCAACAAGGCGCGGTCCTCGCTGCCCAGGGCTTCGATGAGGTCGGCCATGTCCGCGTGATGCAGTGGCTCGACCAAGTCCTGGATCAGCGCCTCCTCGCCTGACTCCAGGGCATCGTGGACCTGGGCGACGAACTCCGGCAACAGCCCATAGGAATCGTCACTGCGCAGCACCTCGCGGTGGAGCTGATCGCGGAGCAGCGCTTGGGGCATGGGCGACTCCCTCACCGAGGCGACGACGCGACATCGCCGGAAAACGACGGACGGCAGGACTGGATGATGGAGGACGGTTCGTGGTCGAGGCCCCAATAAAACGCCTGGTCAGGCGTCGTCCGAGGTCGCCCCAAAGGCGGCCAAGGCGGCGGCGTGGCCTGTGGTGTCGCCGGCCGCCAGGACCCAGCCGCCGCTGTCCAGGGTGAGGGCGCGGCCCTGCCAGTCGGTCACCCGGCCCCCGGCGCCTTCCACCACGGGCACCAGGGACATGTAGTCGTAGGGTTTCATCTCCGGGTCCACCACCAGGTCGATCCAGCCGCTGGCCAGCAGTCCGTAGCTGTAGCAATCCCCACCGAAGCGGCGGTCGGCCACCTGGGCGCTCAGGGCGTCGAAGCGCGCCAGACCTTCACCGTGGAACAGATCGGGGGTGGAGGTGTACAGCCGGGCACGATCCAGCGACGGCAGGGCGCGGGTGCGGCAGACGCGGCCATCGCGGGTGGTCGGCAGGCCGACGCAGCCCACCCAGCGCTCGCCCAGGGCCGGGGCATCGATCACGCCGAGCACTGGCCAGCCCCGCCAGGCGAGGGCGATCAAGGTTCCCCAGAGCGGGGAGCCGCAAACGAAGGAGCGTGTGCCGTCGATGGGATCCAGCACCCACACGAAGTCGCGATCCACCTCGGTCTGGCCGGTTTCTTCCCCAAAGATGCCGTGGTCCGGGAACCGCCGGCTGATCAGATCGCGCAACACGGCCTCGGTCTCGCGGTCGGCGCGGGTCACCGGCGACAGGTCGTCCTTGGTCTCGATGTCCAGTGCCAGAGACCGGAAATGCGCCAGCGATGCCGGCCGCGCCTGATCGGCCAGGGTGTTGACGAAGGGCACCAGGCCCTGCACATGCTGAACGAGGCGATCGGTCATC
>JANQGN010000629.1 GCA_028277295.1 Rhodospira sp. | reverse complement strand
GATACACCTTCAGAACCATGCGCTCGCCGACGAGCATGGAGGTGTTGGACTGCTCCCGCCCCAGCCGGCCGATGCTCGCGGGATCGGTGGGCGGCTCCTCCGCCAGCCGGCGCGTGGGGCGGAAGCGCACGACCCCGCCCCCCTCTGTCGGCCGATCCACCCCATCGCGCATGGCATCGATGACCGCGGCCGTGAACGGCGCATCGGCCATGGCGTCATGCAACACGCCGATCCGGTTCACCCGGCGCGCCCGCGCGAGCGCATAGGACAGCAAGGCGACGATCGGGTCCTCGTCGGTCTCCCAGGTCAAGGCCAGGGGCAGCAAATAGCGGTGAGCATCCCCATCCTGAAGGCCCGTATCGACCAGCGTCACCAGGAAGGACGGCTCCCCACTTCGCGCCGTCAACACCATCTGATCGACAACGTCGACCGACTGGATGCCCTGCTCCTTTCCCGCGAACCAACGCTGGTTGGCAAGGAAGGAGGGCAAAATCTCGTCAATGAGCGAGCGCCCTGTGTCGCCCGTGAACAGGCTGGCCCAGCCCTGGGGCACAACGAGGGTGGTCATGTCAGGCAGGGGATGAACGTGCGGTTCATGCCACAAAGGCGCCTCCGCTTCCTCGGTCAACCGGAACCAGTAGAAGCCATAGGCCGGCAGCGTGAGAAAATAGGGCAACTCACCAATGGGCGGAAAGGCGCTGCGCCCCAGAAGCTCCACGGGAACCCTGTACTCGAACGCCGACAAATCCAGTTCCACCGGCTGGGAGGCGCGGGACAGGTTGGCGACGCAGAGGATCACCTCGTCCTCGAATCGTCGCAGGTAGGCCAGGATCTTGCGGTTGCCGGGATACAGGAACTCCAGGGTCCCCCGACCAAAGGATTTATGGCGCCGCCGCGTGTTGATCAAGCGCCGCATCCAGCTCAGCAGCGAGTGCGGGCTGCGCGTCTGCGCCTCCACGTTCACCGCCTCGAAGCCATAGACGGGATCCATGATCGGCGGCAGGAAGAGATGCGGGGGATCGGCCCGCGAGAACCCGCCGTTGCGGTCGGGCGACCATTGCATGGGTGTGCGCACACCGTCCCTGTCGCCCAGGAAGATGTTGTCGCCCATGCCGATCTCGTCGCCGTAATAGACGATGGGCGTCCCCGGCAGGCTCATCAACAGGCTATTGAGCAACTCGATCTTGCGCCGGTCGTTGTTCAACAGCGGGGCCAGCCGGCGCCGGATACCCACGTTGATGCGCGCGCGCTGATCGGCGGCATAGGTGTTGTAAAGGTAATCGCGCTCCCGGTCGCTGACCATCTCCAGCGTCAGTTCGTCATGATTGCGCAGGAAGATGGCCCACTGACAGGTATCGGGGATTCTAGGCGTCTGGCGCATGATGTCGGTGACGGGATGCCGGTCCTCTTGCGCAAGGGCCATGTAGATGCGCGGCATGACCGGGAAATGAAAGGCCATGTGGCATTCGTCGCCGTCACCGAAGTATGGGCGCACATCCTCCGGCCACTGATTGGCCTCGCCCAGAAACATCCGATCGCCATAGTTCTCATCCAGCCAGGCGCGCAGCCGGCGGATGACATCATGGGTCTCGGGCAGGTTCTCGTTGTTGGTGCCCTCGCGTTCACACAGGTAGGGAATTGCGTCCAGCCGCAACCCATCCACACCAGCGTCAAGCCAGAACTTCATGACCCGGACCACTTCCTTGAAGACGTTCGGGTTGTCGAAATTCAGGTCCGGCTGGTGGCTGAAGAACCGATGCCAGTAGTAGGACTGGGCCACGGGATCCCAGGCCCAGTTGGATGATTCCGTATCCGTGAAGATGATACGCGTACCCTGGTACTTCTGATCGGTGTCCGACCAGACGTAGAAGCTCCGATGGTTGCTGCCGGGTTTGGCGCGGCGCGCCCGCTGAAACCATGGGTGCTGATCAGAGGTATGGTTGATCACCAGTTCGGTGATCACCTTCAGGCCCCGGGCGTGGGCCTCGCGCACGAAGCGGCGGAAGTCCTGAAGGCGACCATAGGACTCATTGACCGCCTTGTACTCGGCGATATCGTAGCCATCGTCCCTCAGCGGCGACGGATAGAACGGGAGCAGCCAGACGGCGGTAACGCCCAGTTCCGTGAGGTAGTCCAGCTTGTTCGTGAGCCCCCGGAAGTCACCAATACCGTCGTCGTCGCTGTCCGCGAACGCCTTGACGTGAAGTTGGTAGACGATGGCGTCCTTGTACCATTGGGGATCCGTGCTCATGGGCATGCCCTGACGAATAGGGGGGCGGCTTGGGACCCGTTGGCGACGCGACCAGACCGGAAGCGGGACCAGCGGCGAACCGGACGGATTGGCGATGCGCGATGGGCGTGGCAACGAGACCCTGGAAACCGCCCCTCGGTCATCCGGCTAGAGGCACGGTGCGTGATAGTCCACGGGCCGCCAGGGGATGACCCGGAAAATCGCCGCTGGGTTCTCGGCCGGATCCAAGTAGTAGTGGTGCCAGCGTCCTGTCCAGAGGTGCCGCTCACCGCTGAGCAACTCGTCCACCTCGAAGGCCTGGTCCTCGGGGATGCCCATGGCCTCCAGCGGAAACTCCATCCAGACATGCGCCGGGTCAAACGGATTGGTCATGCACGCCACAAGGATGATGTTGTCCCGAGCCTCCGTCATCTTTCCATAGAAGATAACGTCATCATTGTCGCAATCATAGAACCGCAGTGTATCGAAGCGCCACAGCGCCGGATTGTCGACGCGAATGTGGTTCAGCGCGGCGATCAGGTCCTTGATATGCCCTGGACGATCCCAGTCCCACACCTTGAACTGGTATTTCTCGCTGTTATTGTACTCTTCCTTGCCCGGAATGGCATCGTTCTCGCACAACTCGAACCCATTGTAGATGCCGTAGACGCTCGACAGGGTGGCGGCCAGAATGGCCCGGATCATGAAGGCGGGTCGTCCGCCGCGCTGCAAGTACTCGGGCAGGATATCGGGCGTGTTGGTGAAGAAGTTTGGTAACATGTACTCGACGCATTCGGTTTGCGTCAATTCTGTCAGGTATTCCGTTATTTCCTGCTTACTGTTGCGCCAGGTGAAGTAGCTGTACGATTGGGTAAAGCCGATCTTTGCCAGCATCTTCATCATGGGAGGCCGGGTGAAGGCCTCGGACAGGAACTGAACGTAGGGATGCCGATCCTTGATGTCGCGAATCACCCATTCCCAGAACGGCACCGGCTTGGTGTGCGGATTGTCGACACGAAAGATGGTTACGCCGTGGCCAATCCAGAACTCGAGAGTATCACGGAGCTCGCGCCAAAGGTCGTACTGGTGTGGACCGAAGAACTCGACGTTGACGATGTCCTGGTACTTCTTGGGTGGGTTCTCGGCATACTTGATGGTGCCGTCGGGCCGGAACGTGAACCAGTCGGGATGGTCCCTGACCCACGGGTGGTCCGGCGAACACTGGATGGCCAGATCCAGAGCCACCTCCATACCCATGTGGTTGGCGGTGCGCACCAACCGCTCGAAGTCCTCCAGCGTCCCCAAGTCCGGATGAATGGCCATGTGTCCGCCCTCGGCGCCACCGATGGCGTAGGGGCTGCCCGGATCGTCCCGACCGGCCATGAGGCTGTTGTTCCTGCCCTTGCGGTGGGTCACGCCAATGGGATGGATGGGCACGAAATACAGCACGTCAAAGCCCATGGCCCGCACCTCCGGCAGACGGCGGATGCAGTCCTCGAAGGTGCCCCAGCGGCCGGGCTCCGTGCCCTGGGAGCGCGGAAACATCTCGTACCAGGCGGCGAAGCGGGCGCGTGGGGGCTCGACCTGCAACGGCAAAATGCGGTCATAGGCTGTTGCCTCGGACCGGTCGGGCCACCGCGCCATGACCGCCGCCAGGTCCTCCGACACCATCAGAGGCAGGCGCGCCGCGGACTCGCGGTCGGTGTCGAAGCCTTTCAGGACGGTCTTGAGATACTGCGAATCATCGCCATGGGAGAGCGCCATGGCCCGCTGCGCCAGGGCGCGCCCCTCGGCCAGTTCCAGTTCCACATCCTGGCCGGCCTCGTGCTTCTTGGACACCTCGTTGACCCAGCTTGTCCACGCATCGCGCCACGCCTCAATGGTGTACTCGTAGCGGCCCATGTCCTCGAGGGCCATCTCGCCCCGCCACAGAGCCAGGCCATGGTTGACCAGGACCATCGGCACCTCGCGCCAGCCGTCGTCACCGGCGCCGGCGGGCCGCAGCTTCAGCACCGCCGCCAGGGCATCATGGCCCTCGGCGAAGATCGTCGCCTCCACCCGCAGGCTGTCACCCGCGGCACGTTTGACCGCGAAGCGACCGTCATCCACTTGCGGTCGCACGGCCTCGACAATGATGGGCTGACTGGACAAGGAAGACAGATCGATGGATGCGCCCGGTTCGGGCATCGATCGCACGCACTTATTCATGGTGTGGTCCTTGAATCCTTCACGAACACACGAATTTCGCCCGGCGCCAGCAGAATCTTGGCGTCGGCGGTGAGCACGCCATGGGCCCGGCGCGGTGTGACCTCGCGCAACGCGCCGCCCTGGTCATCGCGGAGATGACAGAGAATCGCGCCGCCATGCATAGCCCGACCGGCGTCCAGGTCAAGATTGATAAGGGTGACCGCCACGTCGGGGTCGTACTCGGCTTCCCTGACCAGCGCGCAAACGCCGGGCACCGGCTCCAGACGGCGTTGTGGGCCCTCCCAGTTCAGCACCCGGACGCGCCGTTTCAGGTCGTTGACCGCGCCCACGTAGTCGGAGATATCGAAGGCGGGCTCCTCCCAGTCCTCTGGCCGCGTGCGCACCACATCGGGCTTCCGGGCAAACCCGAACTCGAATCCCTGGGGCATCATGACGCCGCTGGAGAACAGGGCCGAGAACAGCCAGGTTCGCTTGTAGGCCGCCTCCACCCGATCCGCCGGCCAGTCGGTGGGTAACTCGGCCCGCAGGCGCGGCGTGTCATGGCTTTCCGGAAAGGCGATCGACGGCGCCAGGGAACGGAAGCTCTCGTACTGGGTGAGCAGCCAGTCGGCCCTGAAGTCCCACCACTTGGAACTGTTGAACAGGTAATCGAACCCGGCCGGCCGCAACCCCTCGATCTCTGGCAAACGGCACCCCAGGGTCTCGGCGGCGAAGAGCGTGCTGGGCGCCACGTCGCGGGCGGCGCCGATCAGGTCGGCCCACACGTCCGCCGGCACCTTGTAGGCCGCATCACACCGGAAGCCGGCGAAGCCGAGGTCCACGAAATGACACAGGATCTGGCGATAGCGATCAACCAGGGCGTCCCGGCCCGGCCGAGGGGTGTAGTCCAGTTCGGCCAGATCGCCCCAAACCGTCTTGTTGTCGGCGTTGGCGGGGTCAATGGCGGAGGGTGACTGGACCTCCCCGCGCAGGTCCCGGACATACCAGTCTGGGTGTTCGCCGACCCACGGGCTGTCCTTTGCCGTGTGATTGATCACCAGGTCCATCATGACCTTTACGTCATGAGCCCCGGCGGCTTCGATGAAGCTGCGCAACTGGTCGTCCACCGGACGGCCGCTGCCCTCGTCCAGCAGCGGATGCAGGCGGTCATACTCCTTGACCGCATACAGGCTGCCGGAGAATCCAGGGTAGTGAAATGGATTCACATACACCCAGTCGAAGCCCATGGCGGCGATATGCGACAGATGCCGGGACCAATGGGACACCGGACCGGACAGCAGCGGAAACAGGTTGTACAGACGCGGGGCCGGATGGGCGACGGGCGGGAACGGCATGGTCGCGAGAATCCTGTGCGACGGCGGCGCCCGAACCGGCGACGGATCGGGGCGGACATGACAAGAGAAGCCCGGTCGCGGCGCCGCGACCGGGCCAGGAGGAGGCATCGTTGTCCACACCCACCCGTGAGGCCAGGGGAAGACCCGGAGTGCTTGCCTCCCGGTGGCAGCGCGCGGACACTACCACGCTCTTCACCCAGAGGCGAAGCCCCGATCAGGGCCCGGATACCGACAATTTGCGGACGGATTCATGACATTGGATCCCTTTGATCGGCTCCAAAAGACTGGAGGGATGTCCCCGACACACCTCGAGCCGGCCCATGAACCGGCGAGGGGCCATGATGCCGTCCGGAAGACGCGCCGCCGGGGCCGCCGTCGCCTGCACCGCAGACAACGCCGGGTTCGAGCACGAAGCACCATATCTCGTGGCGTCACAATCCATTCATACACAAACGAGGTGACTCCGCCCTCACATCCGCGTAGGCTTTGGGTGTAAAAGGACGCGTGGGGAGAGACCCGCCATGGTCATGCGCGAGCGGCGAGCAGGGAACCGGAATAGACCTTGTTCTGGCCCGCCCGTCCCCGCCTCCGTGTCCCTTTGGCCCGGCCACCCCGCCCACCCTCTCCTGCCTTCGCAGGATCTCCGTCTCCCGACGCCTCCGGTTTCCGCCGGGGGCGTTTTTCGTTCGGGAGCGGTGTTCAATCCGACCTCCGCTGAAAGGACGTGACCCCCATGGCCAAGCGTTCCAGCAAGACCGCCGCCGTCGCCACCGCCCGCCAGCCGCAGGACAACGGCCCGATCCCGCTGCATCCCCTGGGTGTGGGATGGGACCCCATCGATGGACACCGGGACCAGAGCTACAAGCGCACGGTGCGACCACAGAACGACAATCAACGCCGCTTGTTGGAGGCCATCGACGACCACGCGCTCACCCTGGCCATCGGCCCCGCCGGCACCGGCAAGACCTACCTGGCCATCTCGTCGGCGGTGCGCGCCCTGGAAGACGGCACCATAGACCGCGTCGTGCTCTCACGCCCGGCGGTCGAGGCCGGCGAGAATCTGGGCTATCTGCCCGGCACCATGGAAGAAAAGCTGCTGCCCTACCTGCGGCCGCTGTACGACGCGCTGTCGGACCGTATGGGCGGCAAGCGCCTGAAAAGCCTGATCGCGGACGGCACCATCGAGATCGCCCCCATCGCCTACATGCGCGGGCGCACCCTCAACAACTGTTTCGTGGTCATCGACGAGGCACAGAACTGCACCTATGGCCAGATCAAGATGCTGCTCACCCGCCTCGGCTGGCACTCGCGCATGGTCATCACCGGCGACCCGGACCAGACCGACCTGCTCCCCGGAGTCTCCGGCCTGTCCGACATCGCCCATCGGCTGTCGGCCCTGGATGACATCGCCGTCGTGCGCCTCACCGAGCGCGACGTGGTGCGCCACCCCCTCGTGTCCTGCATGTTGGCGGTGCTTTAAGGCACCCTGTTCATGTGTCCGCCAGTCTCTCCAATAGGCGAGACCAGCGGACACCCAACCTATGATGGATCGGCCCTCACTCAACGGACGTCTTACAGACCCTCGAACAAAGCCGTCGACAGATAGCGCTCGGCGAAGGACGGCAGCACCACGACAATGCGCTTGCCAGCCCAGCCGTCGCGCTTGCCCACCTCGACGGCGGCGGCCAGGGCGGCGCCGGAGGAGATTCCCACCGGCAGGCCCTCCAGCCTGGCCACCTCGCGGGCGGTGGCGAAGGCGGTTTCGTTACCGATGCCCAGCACCTCGTCATAGATGGTCCGGTTCAGGATCTCGGGGATGAAGTTGGCACCGATACCCTGGATCTTATGCGGTCCTGGCTTCCCCCCGGCGAGAAGGGGACTGTCCTCGGGTTCGACGGCGATCATGCGCAGGTCTGGATTGCGGGCCTTCAGCACCTCGCCGACCCCGGTAATCGTGCCGCCGGTGCCCACGCCAGAGATGATGGCATCCACCGCGCCGCCCGTGTCCCGCCAGATTTCCTCGGCGGTGGTGATTCGGTGCACGGCCGGGTTGGCGGGATTCTGGAACTGCTGCAACATCACGGCGCCGGGAATGGTGGCCACCAGTTCCTCGGCCCGCGCCACGGCGCCGTTCATGCCCTGGGGACCCGGTGTCAGGTCCAGCTCCGCGCCCAGAAGCTTCAGCATCTTGCGCCGCTCGACGGACATGGTCTCCGGCATGGTGAGGATCAGCCGATACCCCTTGGCGGCGCAGACGAAGGCGAGCGCGATACCGGTGTTGCCCGAGGTCGGCTCCACAAGCGTGGCACCCGGCTGAAGGCGGCCATCGGCCTCGGCGGCTTCGACCATCGACAGGCCGATGCGGTCCTTGACCGAGGACAGCGGGTTGAAGAACTCGCATTTGCCGATGATATCGGCCGCGACGTTCCGGGACTTGGCGAAGCGGGACAGGCGCACCAGCGGCGTGGCACCGATGGTGTCGGTGATGCTGTCGTAGATATGGCCGCGGAAGGCAGCCCGGGTGGGATCGGGTGTGGCCATGGCAAAACTCCAGTTCAAAATCGTGATTATCGTATGTAACCCGACTGCTCACCGTATTTAATCATTCCAAGCCGCGACACCAAACGAAAAACGGTCCGCCGTGATCCAGGCGGTTCGAAAGGATCATGGCGAGGCACCCCCTTCCCGGACGTCCCCGGATCGGCTAGGAACCAGGGCCATGTCACTGCTGCGCGCCATCGCCACCGTGGGCGGCTTCACCCTGCTGAGTCGCGTCACCGGCTTTCTGCGGGACATCCTGGTCGCGGGGATCCTGGGCGCGGGAACCGTCTCCGATGCCTTTTTCGTCGCGTTCCGCTTCCCCAATCTGTTCCGCCGCCTGTTCGCCGAGGGTGCTTTTCAGGCCGCTTTCGTGCCCCTGTTCGCCGGTCTGCTGGAGACCGAGGGCCGGGCGGAGGCACGCCGCTTCGCGCAAAGGGCTTTCAGCGTCCTCTTTGTCGCCCTATTGGTGTTCACGGTGGCGATCGAACTCGCCATGCCCCTGGTGATGATCGTCATCGCCCCCGGATTCGACGCCGTCCCGGGCAAGATGGAGCTGGCCACCGAGTTGACCCGCATCGCTTTCCCCTATTTATTGTTCATCAGCCTGGTGTCTCTTCAATCGGGTGTGCTGAACTCGCTGGGGCGGTTCGCGGCGGCGGCGGCGGCTCCGATTCTGCTCAACCTGACCCTGATTGGCGCGCTGCTGGGCCTCACGCCCTGGGTGGAGACCCCGGGTCATGCCCTGGCCTGGGGCGTGTTCGCGGCCGGCGTGATCCAGTTTGCCTGGCTGGCCTGGCATTGCCGCCGGGCGGGCATGCCCATCACGCCCATTCGTCCCGCCCTCACGGCGAGAGTGCGAACGCTGGGCAAGCGCATCTTGCCGGTGGTGCTCGGCGGAAGCCTTTATCAGATCAATCTGCTGATCGGAACCATTCTGGCCTCTCTGCTGGCCGACGGCGCGGTCTCCTGGCTGTACTATGCCGACCGTGTCACCCAATTGCCGCTGGGCGTGGTGGGGGTGGCGGTCAGCACCGCCCTGCTGCCGCTGCTTTCGCGGCAACTCAAGGCGGGCAACTGGGAGGCCGCCGCCCACAACCAGAACCGGGCGCTGGAGGTGGCCCTGCTGCTCACGCTGCCGGCGGCGGCGGCGCTGATGGTCATGCCCGGCCCCGTGATCGGCACCCTGTTCGAGCGCGGCGCCTTCACGCCCGCCGACACGGCGGCCACGGCGGCGGCGCTGGCGGCTTTCGCCAGCGGCCTGCCCTCCTACGTGCTGGTCAAGGTGCTGGCCCCGGCCTTCTTCGCCCGCGAGGACACCGTGACCCCGGTGCGGGTGGCGGCGGCGGCGCTGGCGGCCAACGTGATCCTCAACGTGATCCTGATGCAGATCTGGGGACATGTGGGGATCGCGCTCGCGGCTTCCCTGTCCAACTGGGGCAACGCCCTGGCGCTTGGCTGGATCCTGCACCGGCGCGGACAACTCGTCCTGGACGCGCGCCTCAAGACCCGCCTGCCGCGCACGATCCTGGCCACGGTGTTGATGACCGCGGCGCTGGCCGCCGGAGCCTGGGTCCTGGCCACCCCCCTGGCGGCGGGCGATCCGTGGCGGCCCCTCGCCCTGGCCGGGCTGGTGATGGGAGGCATGGTCATCTACGGCCTCGCCGCGCAGATCGCCGGCGCCGCCAGCCTGGGCGAGATCTCCGCCATGGCGCGGCGGCGCCAGGGATAACGCTTACCTCCGACCTGGCCAGACAGGCGCCGGAGTCGTTCGCGGCCTCGGGCGCACATTATGCGCTTTTCACATTGCCGGAATGCAGTCCGTCCCCTACCTCGGGGGCGTCGCGCCAACTATATAGACATGTATACCAATGTGCAGTTGGGCCATGGTCCCCGGCGCGGACACGTGCCGGGGTCGTGGCTGTCGTCTCACGTTCATCCAGGCCGCCACCTGTCCGCGCGGAGCATGCGGAGCGCCCGACGCCGCGCCCCAGATCAGAGAAGGGGTCCGCCGGACTGATGCGCGCCGCGTGAGGGCGATGCCCTGGCGCCGCCGCATCTCAAGGAGTGAGAGCAATGTGGCCACACACCGAAGGAAACACCCGCCCCTGGCCGTCCGCCGACACGGCCGCCATCATCGGCACCGTCTTGACCGGTCCGTTCGCGGCGCTGCCGAGCCCTGGGCATTCGGGCCGCGCCGCCAATGACGATGACCACCAAACACCGATTGACGCCGCGCCGATCACCGCCAAGGTCTCCTTGCTGGTGCCCGCTCGGGCAACCCTGCGCTGGGCACGAGAGCTACCGCGTCGCCTGATCGCGGGGGTCCGGGCATGGCGCCAGCGGCAGATCCTGAAGGAGAGCCTGTTGGCCATGGACCGCCATCAACTGGCCGACATTGGCCTGACGCCAGAGGATATCCCGGCGGTGGTGGAGGGACGCTTCCGACCGGATCGCACGGATCGCACGGGGCGTGCCTAGAGTATCCGTGTTGATCAAGCGGCTTTTGGCATCCATGAACGCCCTGCCTTGAGCAGGGCGTTTGCCAGGACGACGAGCTTTCGCATGATGGCG
>JANQGN010000620.1 GCA_028277295.1 Rhodospira sp. | reverse complement strand
CGTCTCCACCGTCGAGCACCTGATGGCCGCGCTGGCCGGTCTGGGGGTGGACAACCTGGAAATCCACGTCGACGGTCCGGAGATCCCGGTGATGGACGGTAGCAGCGCCGCCTTCGTCGCCGCGATCCGCGAGGTGGGCACCATCGCCCAACCGTCGGTGCGACAGGCGATCCGCGTCCTCGATGAGGTGACGGTGGAGGACGGCCAGACCTGGCTGGCCTTGCGCCCGGCACCGCGCGGCTTGACCATCGAGGCGGAAATCCAGTTCAAGAGTCCGGTCATTGGTCACCAGCACCACGCGATTACGGTCAGCCCCGAGAGCTTCCGCAAGGAACTGGCCGACTGCCGCACCTTCGGGTTCGCGCATGAGGTCGAGATGCTGCGGGCCAACGGCCTGGCCCGGGGTGGCTCGCTGGACAACGCGGTGGTCATCGACGGCGATCGGGTCTTGAACCCGGACGGCTTGCGGCGCCCTGACGAGTTCGTGCGCCACAAGGCGCTGGACGCCCTCGGCGACCTGGCGCTCGCTGGACACCCGATCATCGGCGCCTACGCCGGCTTGCGCCCGAGCCATCGCGCCAACAATCTGCTGCTGCGGGCCCTGTTCGCGCGGCCCGACGCCTGGCGACTGGAGCCGGCCCTGGGGTCTGTCGCCGACGCCAGTGGGCGCGCCCAGGACGGACGCCGCCGGGCCTGACGTCACCGTCACCGGGCGCGCCCGCCGGCCACACCCGGCAGGTCCCATTATGGCGGGGCGGCCTTTGATCTTTGACGTCCGACCTCTCCCGTAGGGTGCGCTCGCACCCTGGCCCACCGTGCTTGAAAGGCGGGCCGACCATGGTTTGTGCCGTTTCTCCGACGGGGAAACGGCGGGGGCACAGCACGCCGTTTAGAGCAGAGGCGGCGCGCTGCCGACCCCATACGTGGCCGTCGAGCGCACCCCGCGATCAGAGCCGGAGTCATCGGCACGTGCCGCCGTTACGAGACCATCCTGAGAACGGCTGGTGGGCCACACCCCGGATGACAGACGGCGTCACCGTGCTATAGTGCGGTGCGCGCGGAGGGTCTGCCGACCGCCGCGCCCCTCGTCGCCCCCGGGGCCTGTCGGCCCACGGCCATCCGGATGATCGCCGCGTCCATGACCTTCCGCCCATCCCGTGTTCGTGCCCCCCGCCCGTCGTTTCGCCCGGCCCGGAGCCTGGCCGCCCTCGTGCTCGCGTCCGGCCTGATCGCTGGTGTGAGCGGATGCAGCGGCAACGACGACGAAGAAAAGTTGGCGTATACGGAAGAGCCTGTCGAACTGCTCTATAACCGTGCCGTCAGCCTGTTGGAGGAAGAGGACTACGAAGAGGCGGCCAGGGCCTTCGATGAGGTGGAGCGGCAGCACCCCTATTCGATCTGGGCGACCAAGGCCCAGGTCATGGCCGCCTACAGTCATTACGAAAACAACGATTACGATGACGCGATTGTCGCCATAGATCGATTCATTCAGCTTCACCCGGGTAACCGGGACATCGCCTATGCCTACTATCTCAAGGGTTTGAGCTACTACGAGCAGATCACAGACGTCCAGCGTGATCAGGAGATGACGCGCCAGGCCACGGCCAGCCTGCGCGAGGTCGCCAACCGCTTCCCGAACACCAAGTACGCCCGGGACGCGCGCTTCAAGATGGACCTGGCGCGCGACCATCTCGCGGGCAAGGAAATGAGCGTCGGCCGCTACTACCTCAGCCAGAAACATCACCTGGCGGCCCTCAATCGGTTCAAGCAGGTCATTGCTGATTACCAGCAGACCACCCATGTCCCCGAGGCGCTTTACCGCGTGGTGGAGATCAACGTCATGCTGGGCCTCCTGGAGGAGGCGCGCAAGGTCGCGGCCGTGCTGGGTCACAATTACCCAGGCGGCGACTGGTATGTGGATGCCTATCAGCTGGTCACCGGCGAGCGCATCGCCGATCCCCGTCAGGAGACAAGCTGGTACGAGGGGTGGTTCGACTGGCTCTGATGGTGCCCTCGCGGGGCGGGGCTGGGCCGAGACCGAAACCCGCCCACCGCGCCGCCCCGTTCACGGCTCTCGGGACTCATGGTCATGCTGGTGTCGCTGTCCATCCGTGACGTGGTGCTGATCACCCGCCTGGACCTGTCGTTTCGCGCGGGCCTGTCGGTGCTGACCGGCGAGACCGGCGCCGGCAAGTCCATCCTGCTGGACAGCCTGGGCCTGGCCCTGGGGGCGCGGGCTGATAGTGGCCTGGTGCGCGCGGGGGCCCCCAAGCTATCGGTGGTGGCGCAGTTCGACGTGCCGCCCGGGCATCCGGTGCTGGACATCCTGACCGAGCACGACCTCGACAGCCCCGCCGCCAGCGGGGCCGAGTTCCTGGTGTTGCGCCGCGTGGTGGGGGCCGACGGGCGCAGCCGCGCCTATGTCAACGACCAGCCGGCCAGCGTCGGCCTGCTACGGCGCCTGGGCGACGCCCTGGTGGAGGTGCATGGCCAGCACGAGACCCACGGCTTGCTCGACCCCGCGCTGCATGGTCCGCTTCTGGACGCCCAGGGGGGGTTGGTGGAGCCGTTGCGCGCCTGCCGGCTGGCCTGGGAGCGCTGGCGCGCCGCGTCCCGCGCCCATGCCTCGATGCTGCGCGACCTCGACCAGGCCCAGGCCCATGAGGAGCAGTTGCGCGCGACCCTGGAGGAGTTGGAGGCCCTGGACCCGCGCCCCGGCGAGGACGCCGTGCTCGCCGAGCGCCGCGCCACGCTGATGCACGCCGAGAAGGTGGCCGAGGGGATGAGCGGGTCGCTCGCGGCGCTGACCCAGCCGGCCGATGTGGATGCGGCGCTCCGCAATGCCCAGCGGTGTCTGGAGCGGATCGCCGACGTGGCGGGGCAGACCGTGGCGCCGATCATGGAGGGCCTGGAGCGCGCCGCCATCGAGATCGCCGAGGTGTATGCCCAACTGGAGCGGGCGAGCGCCGACATCGACCTGGACCCCCGCCACCTGGACCAGGTGGAGGAACGCCTGTTCGCATTGCGCGGATTGGCGCGCAAGCACGGCGTGGCGGTGGACGACCTGGCCGGCTTGACGGTGCGCACGCGCGAGCGGTTGGCGACCCTTGCGGCCGGTGGCGAGGACGTGGCCCGTCTGGCGCGCGCCGAGCAGGCGGCCCGCGAGGGCTACCTGGGCGCCGCCCGCGCGCTGTCGGATGCCCGCAGCGCCGCTGCCCGCGTCCTCGACGGGGCCGTGGCCGCCGAACTGCCGCCGCTGAAGCTGGACAAGGCGCGCTTCGTGACCCACGTCGACAGCCTGTCTGAACACGACTGGGGGCCGGAGGGCGTGGACAGGGTGAGCTTTCGGGTGGCCACCAACCCCGGGGTCGAGCCCGGGCCGATCCACAAGATCGCCTCGGGCGGCGAACTGGCGCGCTTCATGCTGGCGCTGAAGGTGGTGCTGTCGCGGGCCCGGCCCGTTCCGACCCTGGTGTTCGACGAGGTGGATACCGGCATCGGCGGTGCCACCGCCGCAGCCGTGGGCGACCGGCTGGCGCGGCTGGCCCGGGAGGTGCAAGTTCTCGTGGTCACCCACTCACCGCAGGTGGCCGCCATGGGACATCATCACTGGCACGTGGCCAAGCGCGCCGCCGATACCGCTGATACCGCCGACACCTCTGGCGCCACCATCACCGCCGTGACGCCGCTGAACCCTGAGCAGCGCCGGGAGGAGATCGCGCGCATGCTGTCCGGCGCCACCATCACCGCCGAGGCCCGCGCCGCCGCCGAGACGCTGTTGCGGACCGGCGACCAGGCGTCGGCCGCCTGTTGAGAGGGCCGCGATGGCAGA
>JANQGN010000561.1 GCA_028277295.1 Rhodospira sp. | reverse complement strand
GTGGCGCGGCGATGGCGCTCGGCCGCCAGCAGACCCACGGCCGCCTTCTGCCCCGTGATGCAGTCCCAGGCCGGCAGGACGTGGGCGATGGGGTCCGCGGACCCCTCCGGCCCGGTGGCATGGGGGAAGCCCACCGCCGGATTGACCGTGTAGTCCACCGCCGGACCGCCGTCCCGGCTGCCCAGGATGGAGATCATGATCAAGTCCTCGCGGTGCCGCTTGAGGCTGTCGTAATCCATCCAGCCCCGCACCCGCAGGTTGGTGAGGAAGATCCCGGCATCGGGGCCGGGCGCGCAGATCAGGTTGGTGACCAGTTCCCGCCCCTCGTCGCTCTGCAAATCCACGGCGAAGGAACGCTTTCCCTTGTTGAGGCCGGCCCAGAACAGGCTGCGATTGTCCTCGGTGACGGGCCATCGATAGTGGTCCAGCCCCCCCTGGAGCCGGTCGAAGCGGATCACATCCGCCCCCATTTGCGCCAGGGTCATCCCGGCCAGTGGGGCGGCGACGAACGAGGTCCCCTCCACCACCCGCATGCCTTGCAACAATTTCGCCACGACCTCTCCTTTCCGCTCCCATTCCGGCTTCGGGCCCGACGCCCCCCGCGCCGCTCAGAACCGCTCAGGTCGCGGTCCAGCGCACGGTCGCCTTCATGCAGACATGGCCCTCGCCATTGACCGTCGCCAGATCGTGGCCACCGTCGGCGCGCGCGACGCCCTGCATCGAAACCGTATCGAAATCGAACAGGGGCCGCACTCCCCTGAAGGAGTAGGCCGAAACCTCGCCGGACGGACAGTTGCGGCGCGCCGACTCCATCAACGCCATGGCTTGCAACGGCCCGTGGACCACCAAGCCGGGATACTTCTCCACGTCCATGGCATAAGGGCGGTCGTAATGGATGCGGTGGCCGTTGAACGTCAGCGCGGAGTAGCGGAACAGCAACACCGGGTCCACCTCCAGCGGCTCCGACCATACCGAGGTCTCGGGCGCCGGCTGGGGCGGCGGCGGAACGAAGCGCTCGGGCATGGCGATGTACACGATGTCCTGCTCCTCCTCCACGGCCAGGCCATGCGGCGTGGCGATCTCGTGGCGCAGGGTGACGAACACCATGGGACCCGCCTTGCCGTCCTTCCTCTGGATGTCGCGGATTTCGGTGGTGCGGGTGATGACCTCGCCAACGCGGGGCGCGGCGCCCACGAATCGCAGCCGGCCGCCGGCCCACATGCGCCGTTCCAGGGCCACCGGCGGCAGGAAGCCACCCCTCTTGGGATGCCCGTCCGGCCCCACCTCGGACATCGGGGCATCGGGCAGGAAGAACAGCCAGTGCCACAGCGGCGGCAGTGGATCGCCATCCGCCGGGGTGGTGGCCGTATCGTTGAGGGTCGCCTGCAACGCCTTGACCGGCGCCGCGGTGACCCGATCGGTGAGGGTCTGCGTGCGGCCGATCCAGTCGGCGTAGGTGATGTCCGTGTCCATGTGCGGTGGCCTCCCCTATCCACGCGGTCCTGGGCCGACATTGGATCGCGGCCCCATGACTTGATTGGGAAGACCACCCGCCTGTGTCAACGGGTCACCAATTCATGCCGCGGGCGCGGCATGGGCCTTCCCAGGCGACACCAACCCCTTTATATCAAGCCGGATGTGGTCCTCGCACGGTGCCCGGGAGGCAGCCGGCCGGGCTGCGTGACACGACACCATCGACGGCCCGCATCGACGGAAGGAACCGGACCCATGGCAGGCACCTGGACCCCAGACAGTTGGCGCGACAAGCCCATGTGTCAGGTGCCCGCGTATCCGGACGCCGCGCGCGTGGCCACCGTCGAGGCCGATCTGGGCGCCCTGCCGCCGCTGGTGTTCGCCGGCGAGGCGCGGCGCCTGAAGGCGGCCCTCGCCGAGGTGGCCGACGGTAAGGCGTTCCTGTTGCAGGGCGGTGACTGCGCCGAAAGCTTCGCCGAGTTCAACGCCAACAACATCCGCGATACGTTCCGGGTGCTGTTGCAGATGGCGGTGATCCTGACCTTCGGCGCCGCCTGCCCGGTGGTCAAGGTGGGCCGCATGGCCGGGCAGTTCGCCAAGCCGCGCTCCGCGTCGACCGAGACGGTCGGCGACGTCGAGCTGGAGAGCTATCGCGGCGACATCATCAACGGGATCGAGTTCGAGGCGGAAGCCCGGGCGCCCGACCCCCAGCGCCTGTTGCAGGCCTATCACCAGTCGGCGGCGACGCTCAACCTGTTGCGCGCCTTCGCCCAAGGCGGCTTCGCCAATCTGCACAAGGTGCACCAGTGGAACCTCGAGTTCGTCGGCGGCAGCGCCCAGGGCGAGCGCTACGAGGAGCTGGCCACTCGGATCGAGGAGGCGCTCGCCTTCATGGGCGCCTGCGGCCTGACCGCGGACCGCGTGCCCCAGATGCGGGAGACCCGGTTCTACACCAGCCATGAAGCCCTGATGCTGCCCTACGAGGAGGCGCTGACCCGGACCGACAGCCTGACCGGCCAGCCCTACGACTGCTCGGCGCATTTCCTCTGGGTGGGCGACCGGACCCGGGACCCAGAAGGCGCGCACATCGGGTTCTTGACGCCGCGCAG
>JANQGN010000538.1 GCA_028277295.1 Rhodospira sp. | reverse complement strand
AGTGTCTGTCCGGAAAGCCTTGCAAAACACCCCATACGGCATGCGATCCGGGCACAGGCACACAATATATTGCGGTTCCCGAGACTTTCCGGACGGGCTCTAAAGTTTTGCTTTTGAAGCAAATCGTCGTCGCGATCCGTTCCGGATCGCTCGGGATTTGCTCTATCTGGGGCGGCCCGTGAACAAAGCCCGAACCGACATCCCCAGGCCACGCCGCTGGTCCGGGAGGGGTATCGTGTGCGTCCAGGGAGCGTTCAACCGATACCCGTGCCGGGCCATGGGACCCTCGGGCCGGGTCATCATCGCCGTCACTGGCGGCGGCACCGGGGGGGTACCCTCGGCCCGCCAGCGTTCGAAATAGGCGGCGTTGCGGTCCGCGATGTCCTGACCGCCGGGCGCCCCCGCCGCCGGGTCCAGCCCCAGGAAGGCCAGCAACCGCGCCACCGTGCCGGCCGGGTCGGCCATCAGGTCTTCATAGCGCACCACCGTCGCCCGGCGTAGCTGGGCCAAGTCGGCCTGGGCCAGTTGGTGGGCCACGTCCCAATGCAGCAGCAGTTCGGCCAGGCTGCGGTCGGACCACTTGCGGGTGGCCAGCGTCACCGCCACCGGATGGCGCACGACCAGGATGAAGCGCGCGTCGGGAAAGACGGCCTGAAACCATCGGGCGCGGATCAGGTTGGGCGGCGACTTTTCCAGCAGAACCGGGCGCGACAGATCGTGATGCGGCCCCCAGTCGGCCATGAGCCGCCGGGCCAAGACACGCGGATCCTCGTCATCGGGCGCGCCCATATGGGCCCGTGGATCGAAGGCGAAGCGCCCCGGACCTCCGAAGGTCTTGGCGGGCGGGAACACGGTTTGCAGGTGCTGGCCCTCGTCCTCGGGCACGCCGGTGTTGTGGAAGCCGCTGACGGCCGGGTGGGTGCGCAGCAGATCATGCAGCAGCGATGTTCCGCTGCGGTGCAGACCGCCGATGAAGGCGAAGGTCCGATCGCGGATCACCGAGTCCAGGTCGGCGTCGGCATCCATGGCAACACTCCGTGGAAGGGGGGACGATCAGCCCGAGGGCTCCTGCCACGGATCGCGCAGCCTGTCCAGGGCGCGGCGGTCGCGCTTGGTGGGCCGGCCAGCGCCCGAGTCGCGCGGCGCGACCGCCGCCGGGGCCATGACCGGGTCACGCAAGCGCTCGAGCGGGGCCAGGTCTTCGTAAAGCGCCCGGGCCTCGGGGGCCGGGCCGCGCCGCTCCCCCAGGGCCAGCACCCGCACCCGGCGGCGTGTGGGACCCAGGATCAGCACCAATGTGTCCCCCGGACGCACCAGGACGCTCGGCTTGGCGATGGGGGCGCCGTTGAGCGTGACGCACCCGTCGGCGCACAAAGCCTGGGCCAGCGCCCGGCTCTTCCGGAACCGCGCATGCCAGAGCCACTTATCGACGCGCAGGGCCTCGCCGGTGCGTTCCGTCATGCCCGGATCTTCCCGGCCAGGACGGCGAAGGGGGAGTCGGCGACGGACCGCTTGGCGCGGGCGACGCGGCGATGGCGGTCGGCCTTGGTCTCGCCGGCGGGGCGCGGCGCGGATGGCGTGGCCTTGGTGGCGGGCGCCGGCCCGCGCGCGCGCCGGCTGGCCCGCGGTGGGCGCAACCGAGCGGCGCCGGTGTCGTCGCGCCACGTGTGATATCCCAGGGCCTGGCAGAGCGCCTCCGCCTCGTCCAGGGAGACGCCCAGCATGGGGGGCAGGGCGGCGGGCAGGAGGGCACCGGCCCCCGCGCCGGTCTCCGCGTTGGTCTCCGTGTCGGTCTCCGCGTTGGTCTTTGGGCCGGTCTCCCGCGCCGCCTGCCGCAGGCCGGCCGCGAACCGCTCCAGCATGTCGGCGCGCACGGCGCGGGTGCCCAGCAGGCGGAATCCCAGCGCCCGCGCTCCGGCCTCGTCGTCGGTGTCGGGGACATAGGACACCCGGCCCATCGGCGGGGGCGCCAGTGGCCGGCCGGTGTGCACGCTCCACAGGATGGCGCGCAGGCGCTGGGCCGCCGGCTTGAGCAAGGGCGGCATGAAGACGCTTTCCACGCCCAGGCGGATGTGCAGCCGGGCCAGCGCCTTGCGGTCGGCGTGGGTGAGGGCCTGCACTTGCGGCGCCACGCTGACGCGGGCCACGGTGCCCAGGGCCTCGGTCACCTGGAAGGCGAGGCCGCGCGCGGGGCCGGACAGTCCCTCCCCGGCGCGGGTGGCCAGCAGCGGCGCCAGCCGCCGCGCGACGTGATGCTCCACCCAGGCGGCGAGACGGGCGCGCACGCGCAGGGCCGGTTCGCCAGTGAGCACCTCGGAGCCCGGCAGTTCCACCGCCGGGCGCAAGGGCTCTGGACCCTTGGCCAGGCGGGCGACCGGGCCACCGTCCCAGAGAACCGCGCCGTCATCGGCCAGGGCGAGGGCGCTGTCGTCGGCGGCCTCCAGGGCGGCCACGCGCCGGGCGATCTCCCCGTTCAGGGCCTTGAGCGCGGCGTTCAGTAACGCCTTGTCGCCGCGCGCGCCGCCGCCGCGCTCGGGCGTGAAGACGAA
>JANQGN010000447.1 GCA_028277295.1 Rhodospira sp. | reverse complement strand
CATGAAGCTGCTGGCGGACGTGGACGCCGAGCACATGGCGGTGATCTTCGACAAGGGCCGGCGCACCTTCCGCAACGATCTCCATCCCGACTACAAGGGCCACCGCCCCGACGCCCCAGAGGACCTGGTGCCCCAGTTCCCGGTGATCCGCGCGGCGGTGCGCGCCTTCAACGTGGCCTGCGTGGAGATGGAGGGTTTCGAGGCCGACGACCTGATTGCCACCTACGCCCGCCAGGCCCGGGACCGGGGCATCGCGGTGACCGTGGTGTCCTCCGACAAGGATCTCATGCAGCTGGTGCGCGACGGCGTGGCCTTGCTGGACCCCATGAAGAACCGCCCCATCGGCCCGGCGGAGGTGCGCGAGAAGTTCGGCGTCGGCCCCGACAAGGTGGTGGACGTGCAGGCGCTGGCCGGCGACGCCTCGGACAATGTGCCCGGGGTGCCGGGGATCGGCGTCAAGACCGCCGCCCAGTTGATCACCGACTACGGCGATCTGGACACCCTGCTCGCCCGGGCCGGGGAGATCAAGCAGCCCAAGCGGCGCCAGAGCCTGACCGAGCACGCCGACCAGGCGCGGCTGTCCCGCGATCTTGTCACCCTGCGCGATGACGTGGACGTGCCCGAGCCTCTGGAGGGCTTCGCGGTCCAGGCCCCGGACCCGGAGACCCTGCGCGCCTTCCTGATGGAAAACGGCTTCAAGTCGCTGCTGGCCAAGGTCGAGGGCGACCTGATCCCCACCCCCGGTGACGGCCAGGGCGGGGCGCCCGATCCGCTGGCCGAGGCCCGCGCCGCCGAGGCCGACTATGTGCTGATCCAGGACGTGGACACGCTGCGCGCCTGGGTGGTCCTGGCCCGCGAGGCCGGCGTGGTGGCCATCGACACCGAGACCGACGCCCTGTCCGCCATGCGCGGCGGCCTGGTGGGGATCTCCATGGCCGTGGCGCCGGGGCGGGCCTGCTACATCCCGCTGGCTCACACGGCCCCGGCCGCCAGCGCGCAACTGGACCTGGACGGCGGCGGTGGGGGAACCGGGGACCCGACGGAGGCGCCCCGGCAGCTCTCCGTCGACGCCTGCGTTGCCGAGCTCAGCGACTTGCTGCGCAACCCCGGGGTGCTCAAGGTCGGCCACAACATCAAATACGACCTGCACGTTCTGGGCCGGGCCGGCCTGGAAGTGACCCCGGTGGATGACACCATGGTGCTCTCCTACGTGCTGGACGGCACCGGTCAGGGGCCGGGCGGCCACGGCCTGGACGACCTGGCGCTCCGCCACTTCGAGCACCGCATGATCCCCTTCAAGGAGGTCTGCGGAACGGGCCGCGCGCAGATCAGCTTCGACCAGGTGCCCCTCGACCAGGCGCTGGCCTACGCCGCGGAGGACGCCGACTATACGCTCCGCCTGCATCGGCTGTTGAAGCCGCGCCTGATCGATGAGCGCATGGTGGCCGTCTACGAGACCCTCGACCGCCCCATGGTCCCCTTGCTGACGACCATGGAACGCGCCGGGGTCAAGGTCGACCCCCGTGTTCTGCGCGACCTGTCGCAGACCTTCGCCCAGCGCATCGGCGACCTGGAGGAGGAGATCCACCGCCTGGCCGGTCATCCCTTCAACATCGGCTCCCCCAAGCAACTGGGCACGGTGCTGTTCGACGAAATGGGCCTGCAATCGGGCCGCAAGAGCGCCAAGACCGGCGCCAAGTCCACCGGCGCCGACGTGCTGGAGGACCTGGCCGCCCAGGGCCACGACCTGCCGGCCCGGGTGCTCGACTGGCGCCAGTTCGCCAAGCT
>JANQGN010000359.1 GCA_028277295.1 Rhodospira sp. | reverse complement strand
TGGCGGATGGCCAGGAAGGCGAGCGGAATGTCGGTCTGCCCCGCGTCCCATTCGACCAGCCGGCGACTGACCAGGTGCTTGGTCTTGAGCACCATGCGGCTCTTGGTCTCGACCGAATAGGTGATCGGCGTGGCCGCCGGCCAGAACGCCTTGACCATCTCGAACACACCGGCGCCAATCCCGGAGACGTCGATCCCGATGTACTCGACCTGGTAGCGTCGGGTGAGATCGCGGATCGCCTCGGCCTGGGCGTGGAAGTCGCTGCCGGAAAAGGTCAGCCGCTCCACGACGCGATAGGCACCGCCGGCGACCCGGGGCGGGACCACCACCACCACCGAGGCATCGTCGCGGGGGCGCCACGGGTCATAGCCGATCCACACGGGGCCGAGGGTGTGGCGGTTGTCTCCCTCCGGGACGTCGGACCAGGCGTCCCAGGCATCGACCGCGCATGTCTGCAACTCGGCGAAGGTGAAGAACGAGGCCGCGTCGTCCACCCACTGGCACAGGAACAGGTTGGCGAAGTCGCGCTCGTTGTACCGGCGCCGCAAGGCGTCGATATCGAACAGCGTGCATCCGCCGGCCGCCGCGTCGTGGATGGTGACCATGTGGCGCCAGACGCCATCCGGTCCCACCAGGCCATCGCGCAAGGCATCGTGCGAAACGAGAAATTCGGCCTGGTCGGCGCGTGGGCGATCCTTGTTGTGCTCGCGCCCGTCCCAGAAGGCCGCCGCGTCATGACCCACGGTGGACGGGGTCGAAAAGTAGGTGATGCGCCATTTCTTGTGGGTGGCCATACCACTGGCCACTTTCTTGAACTCGGCCAGTTTGCCGATCCAGGCGTATTCGTCCAGGTAAACGTGACCGTGGTAGGACTGCGCCGTGCGCGCCGAGGTGCCCAGGAAGTACAGTTCGGCGCCGTTCCACAGCTTGATCGGGGTGCCCTGCAACTCAACGCCGGTGACGGTCTTCACCCACTGGACGATGTAGGACTTGAACACGTGGGCCTGCGCCTTGGAGGCCGACAGGAAGATCTGATTGTCGCCGGTCTCGAAGGCATTCAGGGCCGCCTCGCGGGCGAAGTACCAGGTGGCGCCGATCTGACGGGACTTCAGGATGTTGCGTTCCTTGTGGTCCGCCATGGCCCGCCACCACCGACGCTGATAGTCGAACAGGCTGCCCTGGAAGTCCTTCCGCAAGGCCGCGATGTGCTCTTCCGTCAGGGTGTTCTTTTTCAGCTTGGCCTGGCGCCGCCCCTCGGCGCGGTTGTGGACCTTGGGGTTCAGGTCTCCCTCGCGGCCGGTTTCATCAAACTTCTGGATCCGCGCCGTGCGTTCGAGAAGGCGCCCGAGGGTGTCGATCTCGGTGACGTCGTGGTCGGTCTTGTCCGGCTTGGCGATCAGCAGGGCCAGGCGCCGTTCGGCGAGATGTTCGATCCGCACCACGGGACTGGTGTCGTCCCAGCGGTCGCGCCGCTTCCAACTGTCTACGGTGGCGTAGGGAAGGCCCAGACGGCGGGCGATCGCGGCGACGGTCTCGCCTTGCCAGTACAGTTCGCGGGCCAGCCCGCGCGGGTCATTCGATGTGTGTTCATCCTGAGCCATGAGCCAGCAATGCCCGCGCCACCCATGCGGATCACGCTCTTCATGCGTGGATAAGGCTTATCCACGCACGACAGGCTGGCCTCGGCTGTTTGTCTGCGCGCACGCTCCGGTCAAACAGCCACGCACCGGAGGGCATCGTGCACAAGGACAAGTGGTTCCGGGTCTGCCGATCGGGCAAGACCGTCGATGGCCGGGAGATCACGCCCGCGCAGATCGACCAGATGGCCGCCAGCTATGACCCGGCGCTGTACGGCGCGCGGATCAACGTCGAACACCAGACGTCCATCATGCCTGCCTCGCCCTTGGCCGCCGTGGGCGACGTGCTGGACGTGAAGGCACAAGCGGAGCCCGACGGCGCGCGCGCCCTCTATGCCCGGATCGACCCCAAGCCGGTCCTGCTG
>JANQGN010000292.1 GCA_028277295.1 Rhodospira sp. | reverse complement strand
TGGCACCCGGCCAGGCGCGCGTCGTGCTGCGCTTTTCGGTGACCGACACCGGCGCGGGCCTGGGCGCCATTGATGTGTTCCACGACGGCCGCAACGTGGGCCGGACCACCGCCACCCGCGCCTTCCGCCGTACCGGCCACGGCGCGCCCTCGGCCGCCGCGCCGCCCCCGACCGGCGCCAACCCGCTGGTGCCTGGCCTGGCGCCGATCGCAACCCCATCCCCCGACGCCGCCCCCGACGAGTCGCTGGCGGCGGGCGAGACAGCGGCGGACACGCCCCTTGTGCTGGAGCGCGAAATCGCGCTGGTGCCCGGCGCCAACCCCATCGAGATCCGCGCCTACAACACCGCCGGGCTGTACGGCAAGATGGCGGTCACCCTGATGGTCCCCGACGTGCCCGGGGACGGTGCCCCGGCGGCCCCCGTGGAGCCACCGACGCGCCTGTGGCTGGTGTCCGTGGGCGTCAACGACTACGCCAACGACGCCAACGACCTGGCCTTCGCCGTGCCGGACGCGCGCTCCGTGGCCGCCGAGATCGGTACCCGCGCCGGCCCGTTCTATGACTCGGTGGAGGTGGTGGAGCTGTATGACGGGGACGCCACCCGGCCAGCCCTGGAAGCCACCCTGTCCGACTTGGCCGATGACGTCTCGCGCGAGGACAGCCTGATCCTCTATCTCGCCGGGCACGGCCTGGCCACCGACCAGGGCCTCTATCAGTTCCTGACGCCGGAAGCCTATACGGCCGAGGGCGAAACCGGCCTGGACCAGAACCGCCTGGTGGAGTTGCTGGGCGAGATCCGCGCCGGCCGCAAGATGGTGTTCCTCGACACCTGCCACGGTGGCGCCTTCGAGGTCGGCACCATCTCCGGCAACCTCTACAACGAGACCGGCAACTTCATCCTGGCGGCGGCGGCCAGTCAGGAGGAGGCGCTCGACTCGTACGACGGCAACAACGGCGTGTTCGCTCACGCCATCCTGTCGGGCCTGCGCGGCTATGCCGCCGTGGGCCGCGAACGCACCGTCAGCGCGCTCACCCTGGGCGAGTTCGTGCGCGAGGAGGTGAGTCACCTGGCCGCCGAGAAGGGCCACGCGCAACGCGCCGTGTTCCAGGGCGACGATACCAACCGCTTCCCGCTGGGCAAGGCCGACGACCCATGACCCGCTCCCCGCGTCCCCGCTCCCGCCCCCACCCCCGCCCCCGGTGGCCCGCCGCGCTGGCCCTTCCCGCCGTCACCCTGGCCCTGGGTGTGGGGCTGCCGACCCCGCCCGCCGCGCGCGCCGCCGACCGCGCGCTGTTGATTGGCATCGACGACTACCAGTTCGACGTGCTGGACCTGCCGCCCAACTCGTCTACCCGGGATGCCCACGCGCTGGCCGACCTGGCCCGCGATCATATGGGCTTCCCGGCCGATGGGATCCGCGTCCTGGAGAACCAGGAGGCCACGCACGACGGCATCCTGCGGGCCATCGACACGTGGTTGATTCAGGGCACCCGCCCCGGCGATCGGGTCCTGTTGGCCTACTCGGGGCACGGCACCCACCTGGAGGACGACGGCAACGATGAGGCGGACGGTCAGGACGAGGCCCTGGTGCCCTGGGACACCGGGCTCAACCAGGTCACCGGCCAGCCGGTCAACCTGCTGCGCGACGATCTGCTGCACCAGCGCCTGACCCTGCTGGAGGACAGGGACGTTCTGGTGCTGGTGGACTCGTGCCACTCCGGCACCATGACACGCGCGGCCATCAACCCCAGCGATCCCGACGATCCGGACCGGGTGATCACCCGTGATGCCATCGGCTTGCGCGAGGCCCTGATACGGGCCGGCGTGTCCATGGGTTCGGACGAGACCGGCGGCCGCACCCGTGCCGCCGGGCCGACCACCAGCGGCGCCGATGGCGAGGGGCTGGTGCCCATCGAATCCATGAGCCGCGCCCGTGTGTTCGCCGCGGCCGCGGCCCACGAGGTGGCCTATGTGGATCCGCGCGTCACGCCCGAGCAGGGTGTCTTCACCCGTGCCCTGATCGCCGCCGTGGCCGAGGGCGCCGCCGACAGCAACAACAACGGAATTCTCAGCAACGCCGAGGTGCTGATGTACCTGCGGCGCGAATCCCAGGGGTTTTGCCGGCGCGTCCGACAGTGCCCCAGCCTGACGCCGACGCTGGAGACCGCCAGCGCCATGATAGGCCGTGACTTCCGCAGCGGCGCCACGGCCGGAGACCGCGAGCAGGCGACCACCGACCGGCTGGCCGCGCCGCCCTCCGCCGACCTGACGCTGTCCATCGAGCCCGCCGATACCGCCCGCCTCGGCGATCATGTGCGCTTCCATGTGACCTCGTCCATCGACGGTCACCTGGTGGTGCTCGACATGAACGCGGCCGGAGAGGTGGTGCAACTCTATCCCAACATGTTCTCCAAGGCGGCGGGCGGTGCCAACACCATCGGCGCCGGTCAAACCATCACCATCCCCGACGAGTCCTACGGTTTTGTGTTCCAGGCGCAGCCGCCCCTTGGCCAGGGGACCCTGGTGGCCATCGTCAGCAGCGCGCCCTTGGCCCTCGATGGGTTGCTGGAGGAAAACAATCAATTGGGGACTATCGCCGACCCAGACGCCTATGTGGATCGCCTGGCCGCCGCGCTGCTGGCCGGCGGCGGCGGTGACGGCATCGCCTCGGGCAACGCGTCCCCGGGCGGTGGTCTCTCGTGGGGCTACACCACCGCCGCCTATGCCATAGAGCCCTAGCGAGCCGAACGACGTCAGGACTCGCTCGGCCAAGGCTTTCTTTGTGTTGTACTGTATCAGCGTTTCCCGATAAGCGTTTCCCGGATGTCTCTCTAAGGCCATCGACCATGGACAGCACGGCCCGCGCCCACCCCGCCCTTGCCTTGCCACCCGGCGCCGTCCGCGTGGCGCGGTCCGTGACCCTGGCCCTGGCTCTGGCCCTGGCCGTGACGACCAGTGCCTTGGGTGCAAGCGGGCCCGCTGGCGTGGGCACGGCCAAGGCGGCCGAGGCGGCCACGCCTCCGGGCGACAGGCTGCCGCCGGCCGGGCGCGCCGTGTCCTCCTTGGGAGACTCCATGGACCGGCTGGGGTGGCGGCTGGTGTCCCACCTGACGGCGGCCGAGGGTGACGCCAATGTTCTGCTCTCCCCCTGGGGGCTGGCCAGCGTCTTGGTGGTGCTGGATCTGGGCGCCGCGCCCGCGGTCCAGGGCGTGTTGACCGAAGCCTGGACCGGGCACGGGGACACCGCCGAGACGGTGCTGGCGCGGGTGAGCGCCATGCGGGGCGCGTTGGACGCGGACCCGGCGACGAGCACGCGCAAGGGGGGGACCGGGACCTTTGGGGACAGCGTCTTCGCCGACGCCAACGGCATCTGGATCGCCCAACCCATGGCTGTCTCGGCCCCCGTGGCCGAGGCCGCCAACGCGGCGCTGGGGGCCCAGGTGGCGAGCGTGGACTTCACCGACCCGGCGACCCTCGCCGACCTGAACGCCTGGGCGGCGGATCGCACCGGCGGCGCCATTCCGGTGCTGCTGGCGCGGGCCGACCCCTCCCTCCAGGCCGTCGTCGCCAACGGCGTGCACTACAAGGCGTCCTGGACCCATCCGTTCCCGCCAGCGCGAACCCGCGCGGGGACATTCGTGACCGAGGCCGGCAAGCGCCAACCAGCCGCCTTCATGCACGGCGTCTTCTCGGGCCTGGCCGTGGCGCGCACGGACCTGTACGACAGTGTCGACCTGCCCCTGGCCGGCGGCGACGTCCGGCTGCGCCTGACCCTGCCCACCAAGGGGCACGGCCTGGCCGAGGTCCTGGCCGATGGCCACGACCCGGACGCCGCCGCCGCCAGCACGGCGATCGAGCGGCGCGATCGGGTCGTGGACCTGACGCTGCCGCGATTTTCGCTGACCGCTGGCGGCGACCTGACCGAAGCCCTGACGGCGGCCGGCCTGGGCCTCCTGTTCGATGGGAGCGGCGATTTCTCGAACCTGGCGCCTGGGTTGACCCGCTTTGACAGCTTGAACCAGCGCGTGCGCCTGACGGTGGACGAGGCCGGCCTGGAGGCGGCGGCCCTCACCGTGGCCAGCAGCACACGCGGCATGCCCCAGGAGGCCGACGTTACCCTTGTGTTCGACCGGCCGTTTCTGGTCGACTTGGTGCACGGGCCCTCGGGTGCGGTGTTGCTGTGCGGCGCGGTGCGCCGGCCTGGCGATGGCGCGTCGGTGACGCCCCGGACGGACACCGCCGCCCAGACCGGCGCGGATACCCCGTGACGGCCCCCAACCTTCGATCGACACGACATGAGGAGGTCACCATCATGCGTGGTTCGCCTTGCCCCTCGACAGGCTTTCTCGCGCGCCTGATCCTGGCCCTTGCCCTGCCGCTGGTTCTCGGCCTTGGGGGCGTGCCGGCGGCGCTGGCCTGCGATGACATCACCGCGCGGACCCAGACGGCTTACCAGGCCGGCGACCTGGCGGCGCTGCGGGCCGCCCATGCCGAGGCGGAGGCCACCCCCGCCTGTTCGGATGACAGCCTCGCCTGGATTGGCAAGGCCATCGTCACCACCGCGCTCAAGACCGTGCAGGCGGACCTTGCCGCTGGCGGGGTCCTGGCGTCCCACGCGGCCATGTTGCGCGAGGTCCGCTCCTACGGGCGCGACTGGCGCCTGGAAACCTGGCTGGGCGATATCGCCTTCGACCAGAGCGACTACACCGAGGCCGCGCGCGCCTATCAGGACGCGCTGAATACCCTCAACGACGAGGAACTGACCCCCCGGGCGCCGGACGTGGGGGTGATCGAGGAGGTCTATACCAAGGCTGAGGTGGCGCGCCTCGCCGCCGACGACTATGTGGGCGCGCCGGTCACCCGCTCCGGCGAGCCCGGCGGCCTGGCCGCCACCAGCTATCGCGGCTATCGGCCGCCGCAGCGGCTGCTGCCGGTCGAGTTTCAGTTCGGCTCCACCCTGTTCACCGGCAAGGGACTGTTGGCGCTGCGTGAACTGCGGGACTTCCTCAGGACCACCGGGGCCCAGACCGTCACCCTGGTCGGCCATACCGATCCGGTGGGCGGCATGGCGGCCAACGACCGGCTGTCCCTGGCGCGGGCGCGCGCCGTCTCGGATGCCTTGCGCAACGAAGGCTATCTCGGCGAAATGCTGCTGATCGGCCGGGGCGAGCGCGATCCGCTGGACTGGCGGGCGCCGATGTCGCGCCAGACGTACCATCAGACCTTGCGGCGGGTGGAGGTGCGCCCGTGAGCCACCTGGCGCGGGGCGACTGGCGGCGGCGCGCGGCCGGCGTGGGCCTGGCGCTGGGCCTGGTGGCCCTGCCGGGTGTCGCGGTGCCGTCGTGGGCGTCCACCGACGGCGATGGAGCGTTGCGGGCGCTGGTGGTGGGCATCAACGCCTATCACAAGATCACGCCCCTGGAGGGCGCGGTGAACGATGCCCGGGCGATCGCCGCCGCCTTGCGGACCATCGGGGTGGACGACCTGACGGTCTTGCTGGACCAGGAGGTGTCCCGCGACAGCCTGATGACCGCCTGGACCGGCCTGGTCGACCGGTCGCGGCCGGGCGACGTGTTGCTGTTCACCTATGCCGGCCATGGCGGGCAGGAGCCGGAACGTGTCGCCGGCTCGGAAGAGGACCAGAAGGACGAGAACTTTCTACTGACCCGCTTCAGCGCCGCCGCGCCCGACAACCATGATCGCATCGTCGATGATGAGATCAGCGACATGTTGCGGCGCGCGCAAGGACGCACCGTGGTGTTTATCGCCGATTCCTGCCACTCCGGCACGGTGACACGGGCCTTCGATCCGCGCGCGGCGACGCGCCGCACCCGCTTCACCAATGTCGGCCCCATCGAGGACGACATGCTGCCGCCGCCACCGGCCTCGCCCACGCCGACCCCCGAGGGGCCCGGCGACGCGGCGGCGGCCGATGACTCGTTGTCGCATGTGCTGTTCGTGGCCGGCGTGGACGAAGACAAGCAGGTGCCCGAGGTGACCATCGAGAACCAGCCGCACGGGGCGCTCAGCTACAGCGTTGCCCGGGCGTTGCTGGGCGAGGGCGACCGCGACGGCGACGGCCGGGTCACGGTGGCCGAGTTCCAGCACTACCTGCGCCAGGGCGTGCGGGTGCACACG
>JANQGN010000278.1 GCA_028277295.1 Rhodospira sp. | reverse complement strand
TCCAGGTCGCAGAACACGCGATACCGCCCCTCGTCGCGCAGTCCACGCAAACGGTCCGCGAAAAAGGTCCTGTAATCCATCGGTCACGTCCTCTCGATCAGACGATGCCCCGATCCACGCTTCGACCAAATCCCTCGCGCCAGAAACGAACCCGGTCCTCGTGGTCATGGCAACGGCACGCGGGAACAAGGCGACCAAAGCGACTGGTGGACATCTCCGGGTTTTGGTTTGTGTTCAACATGTTGGGGGCTTCCGCCGGGCAGACCATGAAGGCTGCCCCAACCCCAGCGTATGTGCCCCGAGGGGCGGCCGGACAATCGCTACAGCAATCCCTCGGTACGGCTCCAGGCGAGGGTGTCGTCCAGGGCCGCCGCCACTCTGTCCACCATGGTGTCGATCTCCGCCATGCCAATAATCAATGGCGGTGAGAACGCCATGGTTTCCCCGATAACACGGGTAATCACGCCGCGCTGATGCAGGAATCGCCCCAAGGCCAGGCCGGCGCCCTGAGCGGGTTCGAACGGTTGCCGGTTGGCCTTGTCGCGGGTGATCTCGACGCCGGCGATGAGGCCGACGCCGCGCACCTCGCCGACAAGCGGGTGGTCGGCCAAGGCGCGGAGCCGCGCTTGCAGGTGCGGCCCAACGGCGGCGGCGTGGGCAAACAGGTCGCGCTCGGCGTATATGGTGAGCGTCTCCAGCGCCACGGCGCAGGACACCGGGTGGCCACCATACGTGTAGCCGTGGCCGAACATGCCGATGCGCCCGGCGTTGTCGCGGACGGCGGTGTAGATCGCATCGTTGATCATCAACGCCGAGATGGGCAGGTAGCCGGATGACATCTGCTTGGCCATGGTGATCATGTCCGGCCGCAACCCGAAGGTCTGACAGCCCCAGGGATGTCCCGTGCGTCCGAAACCACAGATCACCTCGTCGACCACGAACAGAATATCGTGGCGCTTCAGCACGGCCTGGATCTTCTCGAAGTAGGTGGGTGGGGGCACGATAACCCCTCCGGCGCCCATCACCGGTTCGGCGAAGAAGGCGGCGACGGTGTCCGGCCCCTCGGCCTGAATCATCGCCTCCAGGTCGTCGGCGCAGCGGGTGGCGAAGTCCTCCTCGCTCTCGCTTGGGGCCGCGAGACGGTAGTGATGTGGGCAGGTCGTGTGCAGGACGCCCGGCATCGGCAGGTCGAAATCGCGGTGATTGGCGGGCAGGCCCGTCAGGCTGGCGGTGGCCAGGGTGACGCCGTGATAGGCCTTGGTGCGGCTGATGATTTTCTTCTTCTCGGGTCGGCCAAGGGCATTGTTATAAAAGCGGATCAATTTTATGGCGGTGTCGTTGGCCTCTGACCCAGAGTTGCAGAAGAAGACCTTTGACATCGGGACCGGCGCCATCTCCAGAAGGCGCTCGGCCAGCGCGATCGCGGGAGGGTGAGTCTTGTGCCCGAACCCATGATAAAAGGATAGCGCCTTCATCTGGTCGTAGGCGGTACGCGCCAGCCGCTCCTCGGCGCCGAAGCCCAATGCCGTGCACCAGAGGCCCGCCAGGCCCTCGATGTAGCGCTTGCCATCCTCGTCCTCGACCCAGACCCCGTCTCCGCGGCTGATGATCAGGGGGCCGTGCGCCTCATGCGCCACCGGATTGGTGTAGGGATGCAGTTGCGAGCGCACGTCCCGCGCAGCCGTGGAGTTTGGGCGCATGGCCAGGGTCATGGAGCGATCCTCTATACCGGATCAGGAGGGATGGGCAAAACAACGCATGGCGGGACACCCGACGCGGTTCCCATCATCTGATCTCGTATTCAGACCTCGATAGTCCCGGAAATCAAGCCAGGATGACACTCGAATCAAGCAAGATTGACACATTGTAACGTCAGATCAACATATGAGCGTGAATTAACCCCAAAATTATCGCAACTATAGAAACTGTATTGAGACGCATTCGCAATTTTGACAGGGTCGACCTGATCCTATCGGAGCCGATCCGATCTCTCCCTCTCCCTCTCCCGCTTAACCGGAGGTTCGTGCATGTCCGTCCGCA
>JANQGN010000150.1 GCA_028277295.1 Rhodospira sp. | reverse complement strand
GCCGATCGCCGCCAGGGTGACTAGGGCCTGTTGACATTCGGGGCCCGTCCCCCAATCTGCTCTCATGGAGGGGGATTGGACGAAAACGGCCCGAGATGGCGTCGCTCGTCCTAGACTATGCGCGGCATGTCCATCGTCCTCGCTCCTGATCTCGAACCGTTTTCGTCTCAACCGTGGTCGCGTCCCGAATGTCAACAGGCCCTAGCCGTCAAGCCGTGATGGCGGCCGGTCCGGGGGGGCGTCGACGCGCTGATGCAACCGGCCATCCCGCAGCACCAGGATCCGGTCGGCGATCCGCTCGGCCAGCACAGGATCGTGGGTGATGAACAGGATGGACAGGCCGCGCCGTTCCTGAAGGTCCATCAGCAATCGAACAATCTTGGCCTGGGCGCTGACGTCCAGGGCCGAGGTGGCTTCGTCGGCGATCAGGACGGCGGGATCGCGGGTCAGCGCCCGGGCGATCGCCACCCGTTGCAACTCCCCGCCGCTCAGGCCGTGGGTGCGGCGCGCCAGGAAATCGTCGGTGTCCGGCAGGTGGACCGCCCGCAGCCGCGCGCGCGCCCGTTTCGTGCGCTCGGCTTTGTCCATGCTGGCGGCGAACCGCAACGGCTCCGTCACAGACTGGAGAACGGTGAAGTGGGGGGCGATGGCCGTCTGCGGGTGCTGCGGAACCAGCGCCAGGCCCTGCCCCGGCTGCATCGTGTCAAGGCCGTCCACGGTGACGACCCCGGCGTCCGCCGTCTCCAGTCCGGCCAGGATACGGCCCAGCGTCGATTTGCCGGAGCCGCTGGCACCGCACAGGGCCACGGTCTCGCCGGCTTCAAGGTCGAGATCGAGGCCGCACAGCACCGGTCGTTCTCCCATCGCCTTCCGCAGCCCCCGCACCGTCACGGCCGCCACCACGCCGCCCCGGTGACAGGTCAGCCGGTGCCCAGGCGCGTCGGCGACCTCCGCCATGGGCGGGTCGGTGGTCAGACACGTGTCGATGGCCTGATGGCAGCGGTTGACGAACGGGCAGCCCACGCGGCGGCGCTCGAAGTGGCCGGGAATTCCTTGCAGGTCCTTGCCGGACACGCGGTTGGGCCGGGCGCGCAGCAGGCCCCGCGCATAGGGATGACGCGGCCGGGTCAGCATCACGGGGGCCGCGCCATGTTCGACCAGACGGCCGCCATAAAGGACGGCGACCTCCGCGCCGATCCCCTGCGCCACCTCGAAGTCATGCGTGATCAGCAGGCAGCAGCGGTCCCGCGCCGCCAGGCGCACCACCGACAGAACATGGTCGCGGGTGTCGCGGTCCAGGGCCGCCGTGGGTTCGTCCAGGATTAGCAGATCGGGCGTGTTGGCCAGGGCCATGGCCAGCAACACGCGCTGGATCTCGCCGCCGCTCAGCCCGGCCGGGTGGCGGCCGCCGATCGCCGCCGGCAATCCCTGCTCGGCCAACAGGCGCTCGGCCCGCCGCCGGGCCTCGGTTGGCGCGGCGAGGCCATGGCTGGTGATGGCGTCGGCCACCTGCTCGGCGACCCGCAGGTGGGGGTTGAGGGCATCCGCCGCCGCCTGGATCACCAGGGCCGCCCGACGGCCCCGATAGCGGCGCAAGCGGCGGGCGTCGAAGGTGAGCATGTCCTCGCCGCCGATCCACACCCGGCCCGTCACCCGTCCGGAGGACAGCCCCATCAGGGCCTGGGCCAGGCTTGTCTTGCCACCGCCGGACTCGCCGACCACCGCCAGCGGCCGGCCGGGCCGCAGGCAGAAGGACACGCGGTCGAGGACGGCGACCTCTCCGTGGCGCACCGTCAGGTCTTCAACCTCGATCATCGGATCCTCCCAGGGATCGATGGGCCCAGCTTTCCAGGCGCGTCCCGGCCAGGCCGAGGGCCAGGATGGTCCCGCACAGCGCCAGGGCCGGCGCGGCGACCTGCCAGATCGCGGTGGGCTCGTGGAGCCGCGGCAGGGCCTCGGCGAGCATGCCGCCCCAGGTGGGAAAGGACGGGTCGGTGAGGCCGACGAACGCCAGCGCCGAGGCGTGGATGATGGTCTGCCGCGTGCCCTGCACGGCCAGGGCGATCAGGACGGGAACCATCCTCGGTACCACATGATGGACCATCAGGTAGACGGGGCCGCCACCGAAGACGCGGGCGAAGCGGGTGCTGTCCCGCGCCACCTCGCGGCGGGCCAGGGCGGCCACCACCCGGACGTCTGGCGGCCAGCCGAGCCCCGCCAACAGCAGCACCAGCACGCCAGGGCCGGGGCGAACATAGCTGGCCACCAGCATCGCCACCAAGAGGGACGGCAGGGCCAGCAGCACGTCGATCGCGCGCATCATGACGCGCCCCAGGACCGGCGGCGCGGTCACCGACAGGACGCCGTAGACCGTGCTGAGCACCAGGGCGATCACGCTGGCGGCCAGGCCCAGGGCCAGTGTTCCCGGGGTGGCGGCCAGGGCGCGCAGCAGGTTGTCCTGTCCCAACTGATTGGTACCCAACCAGTGATCCGGTCCCGGGGGCAGCAGCGGCGCGGCGGCCATGGGGACGTCGGGCAGAGGGGCGGCGAGCCCCCAAACCATGCCGGCGATCATGGCGGCGATGATCACGCCCGCGCCCGCCACGGCCAAGCCCCTGGACCTTGTTTCCATGGGCTTATCCCCGCGCCGCCAGCCGCAGGATGACCAGATCGGCGATCAGATTCACGGTCAGGATGGTGACGCCCAGGATGAGCAGCACGCCCTGAACCACCGCATAATCCCGGCTGGTGATTCCCTCGGCCACCAGCATTCCCAGGCCAGGGTAGGCAAACACGATCTCGACGAAGAGGACGCCCGACACGAGACCGCTGAACAGGGCGGCGGTCCGGGCCACCACCGTCGCCAGGGTGCTGGGCGCCACATAGGCCGATCGCAGACGCAGAGGGGAAACGCCCTTGGCCCGGGCCATGGTCATGAAGGGACGCGACAGCACGGTGATGGTCGAGGCCCGGGTCAGGTAGGCGATCTTGGTGGTTTCATGCAGAACCAGGGCGCTCAGGGGCAGCACGGCATGCAGGGCGATGTCGCCCAGGCGCGCCAGTCCCCGCGCCTCGGAGAACTGCGTCATGGCCCCGGACGCCGGCAAGAGGTTCAGCCCCAAGGCAAAGACGAACAGCAGCACAATCGCTTTGACAAAGGGCGGAATACTGTCCGCGACGGTCAGGACGGCCAGCAGGGTCGCGTTTCCCCGGCGTCCATGCCGCAGGCCCACCTCGATCCCCCCCGCCGTGCCCAGCAGGACGGACAGCACCGTCGCCGTTCCCACCAGCAGGAGCGTCCAGGGCGCGACCGGGAGAATAAGGTCCAGGACCGGCAGACCATGGACGGCCGAAACACCCAGGTCCCCCTCGGCCAGGTGTCCGAGATAGCGGACGAACTGGTCCATCAGGCCACCATCCAGCCCGTACATCTGCCGCAACTGGTCGCGCGCCTCGCCGGTCGGCGCCGCCAGCGTGGCGTCCGCGAACAGAACGCCCAGCGGATCGCCCGGCAAGGCCCGGACGGCCACGAAATTCAGGCCGATCAGAACGAACAGGGCCAGCAGGGTTTCAATGCATCTAACGATCGTCCGGCGCGTCAGGGCCGACGCTACCGGCATGCTCATGGCAGGAACATCTGCTTGTTCAGGGTCGAGGGAATGCCGGCACCCACCCCGCCGGGCGTGAAGAAGGGTCGCACGCGGTCGCTCGCGGCGACAGTCCGTCGGGCGGACAGCATGGAGAAGGATGGCAGGTCGGCGGCGTAGAGATCACCCGCGCGGGCCAGCATGTCGGCCCGCGTGGTTGCGTCCATTTCGCTCGCTTGAGCGGTCAGCAGACGGGTCAACTCGGTGTTGGCCGTGTAACGGTCGCTGTCCGGGCGCCCCTCCAACACACCCAGGCGAAAGACATCGGGATCGCCCAGGGCGCTGAAGGATACGATCGCCAGATCGAACGTCTCTCTCGCGAGGGCGGCATCAAATCCGCCCCTGTCGAACAAGGTGACCGACACGCCGATCCCGGCGGCGTCCAGGTGCGCGGCCACCATCCGGGACACCAAATCGAAATTGCGGACCGCCACCAGCGTCAGACTGGCGGGGTCCCCGTCGGCGGTCCGCCAACGTCCCGCGTCGTCGCGCCGCCAGCCGGCCGCGTGCAGCAGACGCTCGGCTTTGGCCGGATCGTGGGCGTAAGGGTCGGGCGCGGTTGCGTCGAGCGGGGCCAGCCCCGTTGGATCCCAGAGGTCGGCCTCGCCCAGATACACCGTCTCGATCAGACGTGGACGATCCACCAGGTGGGCCATGGCTTGCCGTACCCGGACGTCGGCCAGGACCGGATGGCGGTGGTTGAACTGCAGGCGTACGGGATGGTTCATCTGGTGCGACAGGACGGTCAGACCGGCCGCTCGCAGGTCCGCGCGCTCGGTGGCGGGGACCTTGGTCATCAGGTCGACCGTGCCCGACGTGAGACCCGCCAGGGCCGCCGCCGTGCCCATCTTGACGAAGGCGATCTCCGGGGCGGTCGGCCGCCCCCGGTAGTAGTCGGCGTTGGCCTCAAACAGATAGCCACCCTGGACCGGGTCGTACGCCTTGAGGCGATAAGGGCCGGACCCGGTCATGGCGAGCCGGTCGGCGAAGCGCACCGGATTCTCGATGCCACCGAAGATGTGCGCGGGCAGGATCGGCAGGGTCCCCGCCACGTTGGCCATGAACGGCGCGAACGGCCTGGCGAAGGCGACGCGCACCTCGGTCGGGTTCACCGCCCGCACCGTCTCCACCGCCGACAGGTCCACGGCCTGGTAGGGGTGTTGTCGGACGTAGTCGAAGGTGAAGACGACGTCATCGGCGGTCACCGGCTCGCCGTCGTGCCATATTGCGTCGGGATCAAGCCAGAAGGTGATGCCGGTTTCGTCGGCCCGCCAAGACCGCGCCAGGGCGGGGATCAGGGTGCCTGTTTCATCCTTCCACACCAGGGTATCAAAGACGAAGGTCATCAACACGTAGCCCGGTCCTCGCCGGTCATGCAGATAGGGCGATGGGGGGCCCCAGTTGCCCCGGCCGTCGGCGATGACGACGCGCGCGCCATCCTGTGCGAGGGCCGCCGGCCTCGTCAGGACGCTTGCCACGGAAACCAGGAAAAGAACCGCCGTAAAAAAGAATAAGATGCTGAGTTTCTTTCTATTCCTTTTTTGTTCCCACGAGACTGTGGACATGTTGGCGGTCTCCATTGCATAAGCCGTCGCGGGGAATGATATGCAGCCACGATTTCGAGGTATCGCGCGAAAATGCCAAACAGCATCGAAAATCGGATAACCGGCGCCATGCCGGACGGCGATCGGCCGTCCGCCATCGAGGGGACCGAAAGCCCGGTGCTTGTGCCGCCAAGCCGGTTGCCGAAAGGGCTTCGCGGTGCGCCGCATCACTAGTCAGTCTGTTGGATTTGATCGGCCCACATCGCCTAACGGCTTGATATTGTTCCTGATGACTTGTCCGTCTGGACATTAAATCCTGAATGATATCAATAGGGTAGCCTCTAGCTCCGACAGGCTGCCCGCCCATGACTGAGGGAAGAGTCCGGTGCGCGGCCCTGTCGAGCGTCTCTCGTCCGTGTTGAACCGGCATTCTCCCGGCCATCGGTCTCGGTCCTGAGTGTCTGTCCCGAAAGCCTTGGAAGGCGCCGCATACGGTATGCCGTTCGGGTACAAGAACACAATATATTGAGGCTCCCGAGACTTTCCGGACGGGCTCTGACAAGCGCCAAGCCATCACGAGAACGGCTGACGCGGATGGCGCGCGCTTGACAATACCGGCCTCTGGCCTATGGTCTGTACAGACCTCTCTGTGTTGGATCGCTTCGTGAGCATGGTGCCGTTCGCCGCCCTGTGGGGGGCCTCGATGCCCCAGTGTGACGCCGTGCGCGACCCGCGCGCGGTCTGTGGGACGCGCGCGGCCACCACACCCCGAACCCCCCCCACTCGAACTCCCCTTGGGGGGTGATGCGATCCGTTCGGCCCCGTCGCGGGCCGCGTCCCACCCACGTCGCCGCCCCGGCGCCGTCTCGTGGGCTCTCTGATTTCTCAAGTGTTCCCGGTCAGGCGGTCCGCCGACCCCCACGGTCTCCGCGTCCCCGCCAGAGGGACGGGCGCCCGGCGCCACCTGAACCGCCAGTCTGAAGTGGACCTGACCATGGTTGCCATCACGCTGCCGGACGGCAGTCAACGCCAGTACGACGACCCGGTGTCGGGCCTGGACATTGCCCGCGATATTGGCCCTGGCCTGGCCAAGGCCGCGCTCGCCTGCACGGTCGACGGGGCGCCCTGGGACTTGGCGCGGCCCATCGACCGCGACGCCGCCGTGACACTGATCACGGCCAAGGATGAGGCGGCGCTGGAGCTGATCCGTCACGACGCCGCGCATGTGATGGCCGAGGCGGTGCAGGAACTGTACCCGGGCACCCAGGTGACCATCGGCCCGGCCATCGAGAACGGCTTCTATTACGACTTCGCCCGCGACGAGCCCTTCACGCCCGAGGATCTGGAGGCGATTGAGGCGCGCATGCGCGCGATCGTGGATCGCGACGAAGCGATCCTCCGAGAGGAATGGGATCGTGACGAGGCCATCGCCTGGTTCAAGGCTAAGGGCGAGCATTACAAGGCCGAGATCATCACCGACCTGCCGGCGGGCGAGCCCATCACGGTCTACCGTCAGGGCGATTGGCTGGATCTGTGCCGGGGGCCGCACCTGCCGTCCACGGGCAGGCTGGGCAAGGCGTTCAAGCTGACCAAGCTGGCCGGCGCCTACTGGCGTGGTGATTCCCGCAATCCCATGCTGCAACGCATCTACGGCACGGCCTGGGCCAACGAGAAACAACTCAAGGACTACCTCCACATGCTGGAGGAGGCGGAGAAGCGCGATCACCGCCGCCTGGGCCGGGAGATGGACTTGTTCCACTTCGAGGACTACGCTCCCGGCTCGGTGTTCTGGCATGACAAGGGCTGGACGCTGTTCCAGACGCTGATTCAGTTCGTGCGGCGGCGCCAGGCGGCGGCCGGCTTCCAGGAGGTCAACACGCCGGACATGATGGACCGGACCTTGTGGGAAATCTCCGGTCACTGGCAGAACTACCGCGAGAACATGTTCACGACGAAGACCGAGGATGAGCGCGATTTTGCGCTCAAACCCATGAACTGTCCCGGTCATATGGCTGTCTACAAGAACGATCTGCGCAGCTATCGCGACCTGCCTTTGAAGATCGCCGAGTTCGGCAAGGTGCACCGCTATGAGCCCTCGGGTGCGTTGCACGGCTTGCTGCGTGTGCGCAGCTTCACGCAAGACGATGCCCATGTGTTTTGCACCCCTGATCAGTTGCGCGCCGAATGCCTGAAGCTGAACACGCTGATCCTCGGTTTGTATGAGGACTTCGGCTTCGAGCATCTGACCATCAAGCTGGCCACGCGGCCGGAGAAGCGCGTGGGGTCGGACGACCTGTGGGATGCCGCCGAGGGTGCCTTGCAAGGCGTGCTTGACGAGGTGGTCGCCAGGAGCGATGGCCGCGTCAAGGCGTCCGTCAACCCCGGCGAGGGCGTCTTCTACGGACCGAAGCTGGAATACGTGCTGCGCGATGCCATCGGCCGCGACTGGCAGTGCGGCACCGTCCAGGTGGATTTCAATCTTCCGGGCCGCTTTGATGCCGGCTACATCGGCGCCGATGGCGAACGCCACGTGCCGGTGATGATCCACCGGGCCATGTTCGGCTCCCTGGAGCGCTTCACGGGTATTCTGATCGAGCATTACGCGGGCCGCTTCCCGCTATGGCTGGCGCCGACGCAAGTGGTGGTGGCCACCATCACCAGCGAGGCCGACGCCTATGCCGCCGAGGTGACCGCCCTGCTGCGGCGCGCCGGGCTGCGGGCGGATGTCGATCTGCGAAACGAAAAGATCAACTACAAGGTCCGCGAGCATTCCCATGGCAAGGTGCCGGTCATCGCCGTGGTCGGCAAGCGCGAGGCCGAGGATCGCACGGTTGCGTTGCGCCGCCTGGGCGGGGCTAGCCAAGAAGTCCTTGCGCTGGACGGGGTGCTGGATACACTGAAACGCGAGGCATTGCCCCCGGATCTGGCCCGCCAGGACACCGTCGTTCCGGCCGCCGGAATGACCCAGGTGGCATAACCCTTTCGGGGACGTCGTGGACTCTGGCCCCGAGCCGCGATCTTCTGGTCCAGTGCGGGGCACGCCACCTCTTGTCCGGGCTCGGTCGGGCGACGGGCCGGGGGTGGGCCGGCCACGGACCCCAACGGTCATTCTCAATGGTCGTTGGGATCATACTGCAAGCGATCCCGCTGCCGCGCGGCGCGACTCCTCGTCCCGGTCACGGCGGCATCACAGCCAAAGAGGTACTCCCATAGCTAGGCCACCCATGACGGCGCCACCGACCCGCGACGGGCCGCGCGTCAATGAAGCCATCCGGATCCCCGAGGTCCGGCTGATCGACGAAACCGGGGAAAACGTCGGTGTCGTGCCCACGCGCGA
>JANQGN010000145.1 GCA_028277295.1 Rhodospira sp. | reverse complement strand
TGGCGGGCGGGTCGGCCAACGCCATGGGGTGATTTCTCCGTCGGCATGGGGTAAGGCTCGGGGCGCCGTGTTTACCCGAAACCACAGGATCAATCCATCCATGTCCGCCACGCCCTTGCCACCCGCCACCACCCTGGACGAGATCCGCGCCCTGGCGCGCGACGCCCCCGGTCCCGACTCCCAGGCCCGCGCCATCGCCGAGGCCCGCGAGCCAACGCTCACCAAGCCCGCCGGGTCCCTTGGGCGCCTGGAGGAGGTGGCCCACTGGCTGGCCACGTGGCAGGGGCGCCATCCGCCACGCCTGCAACGGACCCGGTGCGTTGTCTTCGCCGGCAACCACGGCATCGCGGCCCGGGGCGTCTCGGCGTTTCCCCCCGAGGTCACCCACCAGATGGTGGCCAACTTCCAGGCCGGTGGCGCCGCCGTGAACCACCTGTGTCACGCCAACGGCGCCGACCTGGCGGTCATCCCCCTGGCGTTGGATCACCCCACGGCCCCGTTCGACGAAGCCCCGGCGATGACCGAGACCGAGGTCCTGGACGCTCTCAACGCCGGCCTGACCCTGGACCTCTCGGGCGCGGACGTCCTGATCGTCGGCGAGATGGGAATCGGCAACACCACCGCCGCCGCCGCCCTCAGTCAGGCGCTGTTCGGCGGCACGGCGGCCGACTGGGTGGGACGCGGCACCGGTCTGGACGACGAGGGCCTGGCGCGCAAGCGCGCGGCGGTGACGGCGGCCATCGACCTGCATGGCAAGGCCCTGCGAGACCCGCTGGACGCCTTGCGCCGCGTGGGCGGGCGCGAACTGGCGGCGATGGCCGGCGGCGTGCTGGCGGCGCGGCATGCCCGGGTTCCCGTGCTGATGGATGGTTTCATCTGTTCCGCCGCCCTGGCGGTGTGGCAAGCCATGGACCCGCACGGCCTCGACCATTGCCTGGCCGCGCATGTCTCCATGGAACCCGGTCACCAGCGCCTGCTGGCGGCCCTGGGCAAGCGGCCGCTCATGGCCCTGGACATGCGCCTGGGCGAGGGCAGCGGCGCGCTCGCGGCCATCGGACTGTTGCGCAGCGCCGTGGCGTGTCACGCCGGCATGGCCACGTTCGCCGAAGCCGGAGTCACCGACAAGGTCACCTCCTGATGCCGAAGCGGTCGGGATCGGGCCGGTGGGGTCTGGTCGGTCGAATCACCGACTGGCCGTACCTGTTGCTGTTCCTGACCATTACCTTCTGGTCGGGCAATGCCATCGTCGGCCGCGCCGTGTCCGGCCATGTGCCGCCGGTGGGCCTGGCCTTCTGGCGCTGGACCGTCGCCGGGCTGATCGTGCTGGCGGTCGCCTGGCCCCGGCTGCGGACGGAGTGGCCTGTCCTTCGGTCCCACTGGCCCATGGTCCTGTTGCTGTCGTTCCTGGGAATCACGGTGTTCAACACGTTCCTGTACATCGGCTTGCAGCACACCCAGGCCATCAATGCCTTGCTGATGCAGACGGCCATGCCGGTCATGATCATCCTGTGGACCGTCGTGGTGTTCCGCGAGCGCGTGCGGATCCGCCAGGCGGCCGGATTGCTCATCTCGCTGGCCGGAGCGACCACCATCATCAGCCGGGGTGACCCGATGGTGCTGGTGGGCTTGCAGTGGAACGTGGGTGATCTATGGGTGCTGTCGGCCGTGGCCTGCTATGCTGGGTACACGGCACTGCTCCGGATGCGGCCACAGGTGTCGGCCCCGGTGTTCCTGGCGGCCACCTTCCTGGCGGGGGCGGTCATGCTGGCGCCCCTGTATGTTTGGGAAAGCGTCGTCCAGGGCCGCGCGATGCCATGGGATACGACCGCCGTCGCCGCGATCGCCTATGTGGCGGTGTTTCCCTCGATCCTGGCCTATGCCTGCTTCAACCGGGGGGTTGCCCTGGTGGGCGCCCCCACGGCCGGGCAGTTCCTGTATCTGATGCCCCTGGTGGGCGGACTGATGTCGGTGGTCTTCCTCAACGAGGCGCTTCTCTGGGCGCACGGGCTGGGCCTGGCGTTGATCCTGTCCGGCCTGTGGCTGGCGGCCCGCGCCCCGAGCCGAACGGACGGCGACACGCACCGGCGATGATCCGCGCCAGCCTCAGAGCCCGTCCGGAAAGTCGCGGGAACCGCAATATAGCGTGTGCCTGTGCCCGAATCGCACGCCGTATGTGGTGTTTTGCAAGGCTTTCCGGACAGACACTCAGATCAGGAACAGATTGTCGAGGGCATGGAACAGGTCGTCCGGAAAGGTCGCCCCCTTCTTGATGATCGGCACCCGCCCCGGCACCAGGGCCAGGAGCTCATTGTCTGGATCCAGGCTGGTGATCAGCGCCGTGGGCACATTGCGCGTTTCCGGCATGGAGGCGACACCGATGGCCAGGTCAATCCCGCTCAGGCCGGGCATCACGGCGGAAATGATCACCATGTCGGGCTTGGTGCGCACGATCAGGGGCAAGGCCTCGAAGGTGGACCCAATCTGCACGGTCCGATAGCCGCACTGCTGCAACTCGCGCTCGACGAAATGGGTCTGGGCGCCGGGCTCCATGACCAACATGATCTCGATGTCGCGAACCTCGATATCCTCGGGCGCGAACCCCCGCTTGGCGGGAAGCCGCCGCACCAGCGGGCCCTGCTCGGCATCGGCCGGAATGCGCCCTTCGACGAGGTCCAGGATCACCTCCAGGAACGCGTCCAGGTCATCCAGGATCAGCGCCGGCATCACATTGCGGGATTCCGAAAGATAGTCGGTCAGACGATGCCCGACGGTCGCCAGGGGACTCAGGCCCAGGATCTCGCCCTGGCCCCGCAAGGACAGGGCCTGGCGCCGCGCCACCCGGATCAGGTCGGCCAAGTCGCCGGGCTCGTGCCGAGATCGTTCAATGCGCAGCGTCAGGTCGCGCGTGGCATCGCCCGCCTCGTCCAGGAACTCCTGCCGCATCTCGCGGAGAACAGCCTCCGTCGCCGCCGCATCGCTTCCGGGAGACATGATCGTGGATCCTCCACCCAGGTCGCCCACCGGGGTCCCGCCAAGGCACCATCCGGGCGGGCTCCGTCCCGTCACGGTTGGTTCGGCGTGACGGGGGACATCCCGTTCGGGCCTAGACGGCCGGCTCCATGATGTTGGCTGCCTCACCCAGATCCTCGATGAGATCCGGGTCCACCTTGATCGCGGCGGCCACGGCCTGGGCATCCGGATTGTTCTGGACGTAGGGCTTGTAGCGCATGTCCTCGCCGAGGATGTGATTCGTCAACCAGCCCTTGAGAAACCCGAGCAGAGCGGCGCCATCCATGGCCTCGGGATCGGCCTGATATCGGTCGAGCCATTCCCGCACCTGGCGCTTTAGTTCTTGGTGACGGCTGGCGTGGTCCTCGGCACCAGGGAAATTGGCCGCCTTCTGCAAGGCCTCTTCACGATCGAAATGGTATTCGGTGTAATCCCAGAGGCTGTTCAGGACACTGCCGACGATCCAGCCACGCTCCGGCGCCTTGCTGAGAGCGGCCGGCAACTGATTGACAAGATTGATCAGAATGCGGTGATCGCGGTCCATTTCCTGGGCCCCCACGGACCAATTCTCCGACCACTGGATCAACGGCTCGTCGGTCTCGTCGGTCTCGTCGGTCTCATCGTCGTTGCTGTCAGGATCGTTCATGTCCGCCGGCGCGGCCCCGCTGGCGTCCTTATCGACCGCCGTGTCCTCGCCCTCGGACTCGTCGGTCACATCGCCGCCCGGCCGCTCTTCGGCCGGCGTCACGTCGCCGTCATGCCCGTCCTCGACCGACTCCCTGGTTTGCCCGGACCCGATGTCGTCGCCGGGCCATCGCTCCGCCTCACCACCGTCATCCCTGGACGCGTCGGGATCGTCGTCCTCGAACGCAAGAACATCGTCGTCCGCGCCTTCATCGGCGGCCCCGATCCAACTCTCGGGCCCCGTGTCGATAGCGGCGTCCACGGCGATCCCCGCACCGCCAGCCTCATCGTCCCGCCCCATTTCCAGGTCTTCGACGAGGTCTTCAAGACCCTCGTCGCAGTCCTCGGGCTCCACCAGGCCACCGCCGACGACATCGAAGTCCGTGTCCATCAGCCGATCGGGATCCGTGGCTTCCCCGCCCTCGTCGATCGCGAAGGACGGGTCCAGCGTGTCCGGCACCGGTGGCGCATCGGGAGATTGTGTGGGGTTGGCGTTGCCGCCGGTGCCGAAAGCCCGGGCCACCAGGGTCTCGGACCGCTCCACGGCGCGCGACAGGTCGACGTCGCCCTCGTCCAGGTGGTCGGCCGTCCGGTTGGCCGCTTCCGCAAGGGCGCGCAACGCCTTGGTCAGGTTTTCATTGGCCTCGGTCAGCACGCGAATGTGTTCGTCACGCTCCGCCAGGTCCTGTTGCTGGGCGTGATAGCGTTGCTCGACGACCGTGAACAGTTCGTGGAGCTTCAAGAGGCGATCCGCACGAGCGTCTTGGGCGCCCCCCAATTGAGCGACAGCCTGTTCCGCCTCGGCGATGACCGCTTGAGCGGCGTCCCTGTGATCCTTGACGGTCATCTGCGTGCTCACCTTTCTGTCCGCGTCCAAGCCCCGGGCGGAGAGAGTATCATGAGCCCGATCGGCCCCAAAAGGGTCGATCCACGGCGATCGTCAGACCTTCCGCGCGAACGCCAGGTTGACTCGGCGCCGAGGCGGGCTTGGGAGAAGGCGGGGGAGAATGGCGCCCGGACGACGGACACTCTCAGGCGAACCGGCGTCGGTGACGATCATCGCCGGGCCAACCGAGTCGCTACCCCTGATCGCCATGTTGCGGTCGCGCGGGCTGCGGGTGATAACGTCGCCGCCGCCGAGACCGGATCGGCCCGTCACCCATCCGGACCGATCCCCTGCCCGGCTCGCCCAGGACATGGCGGTCCGCCTGGCCACCCTGGGCCATCGGACGGTGGTGGCCGTCGGAGCGCCGTGGTGGCTGGGCATCGCCGCGCAGGCGCGGGCCGCCGCCCTGGATCCCTGGCCGGGACGATGGCTGATATGGCCCTCGACCGACGACACCCTGGATCCGAGGACCCCTCCCTCCTGGGTCCATGAGGCCGCCGCCCTGGATCGCCTGGCGCGGACCTCGGCGTCCTGGATCGCCCCACCGGGACCGGCGGGAGACGCCACCCTGCCGGACGCCGCCGACCCCGACCGGCGCGCCTGGATCCGCTGGCTGGACACTCTCCCCCACCCCGCCCGGGACCTGGCGGCGCGCGCCCAGGCGCGGGCGCGGCGGATCACCCTGGGTGTGGTGCTGGTGCATCGCGACCGGCCCACCCTGGCGGCGGCGGCCCTGGAGTCCCTGGCCGCCCAGACCCGGCGACCCGATGCCCTGGCCGTGGTGGATGCCGCCAGCACCGACCCGGCCACCGTGGCGGCGGTGCGGGCGCGGCTGGCGGCCATCCATCCCACCCGCGCAAGGCTGATCGAGCGCGACAGCCCCAGCCTCGGCGCCGCCCGCCGCGCCGGCGCGGAGGCCGTGACCACCGATTGGCTGCTGTTCCTGGACGACGACAACCGGCTGCCGCCCGAGGCCCTCGCCACCTTCGCCCGCGCGGCGGCGACCGGCGCGGCCGACATCTGGACCTGCTGGGCGGCGCTCGTCCACGGCGATGGCCCCCCGCCGGCCGATCCCGACCCGGGGCCTGTCTATCGGCCGCTGGGCCCGGTGCCCGGGCTGGCGGGCACCGCCAATGTGCTGGGTGACGCCAACCTTCTGATCCGCCGCGACACGTTTTTCCACCTTGGCGGGTTCGACCCGGACCCGACCACGGGCGCCGAGGACTGGGATCTTCTGGTCCGCGCCTTGCTCGCCGGGATCCCCCAGGCGGTGATTCCCCGGGTGCTGCTGTGGAAACGCCAGGCCCCCAGCGGGATGGCCGCCACCATGGACCACGTCCGCGCCCGAGACCGGGTGCTGCGTCACCTGCGCGCGGCCGGCCTGCCGGTTTAGGCGTGTCTTGGTGGATCGCTCGCCTTAGGATGTGGTCCCCTGGTTCCCCGTGCCGGAGACCCCTCGCGTGCCCGCCCCTCGTCCCGCCCGTGTCTGTCTGGTGACCACCGAGATCCTGGGACCACACCGCACCGGCGGAATCGCCACGGTTCTGGGCGCCCTGGCCGGTCTGCTGGTCGCCGAGGGCCACGCGGTCACCGTGCTGTGCCTGAACGGTGCCCGCGCCATGGACGGCCCCTTTTCCGACTGGGTCACCCACTACCGGCGGCGGGGGATCGCCCTGGTGCCCTTACCCGAGGCCGGCCCCGCCTTCCCGCCGCCGGGCGGCGTGTGGCGGCTGGGCACGCTGGGCCGCCGACAGAGAGCCTTGTCCTGGCTCGCGGCCCGTGCGTTCGACCTGATCCACTTCAACGACTGGGGCGGCGACGCGACGCTGTGCGGTCAGGCCAGGGCGCTGGGTCTGGCCTTCCCGCACACCCGCCTGGTGCTCGGGCTGCATGGCGCCTCGGACTGGTCCATGGCTGGCAACGATACGCCGCTGGCCGATCTGTCGCGCCTGGTGCAGATCGACCTGGAGCGGGCCGCGCCGTCCCTGATGGACGCGGTGTGGAGCCCCAGCCGGTACATGATCCAGCGGCTGGCCGACCAGGGCGTGACCCTGCCCACCGCGGGCGTCCACATGATGCCGGTCCTGATGCCGGACCCCGGCCAGCCACGACCGCCCGAGGCGGACCGCATCCCCGTCCACGAGGTGGTGGTGTTCGGCCGTCTGGAGGCCCGCAAGGGACTGGCCTGGGTGCTCGACGGGCTGGACAGCCTGGCCGCCCGACCGCCGGACAACCGCCCGACGCGGGTGACCTTCCTGGGGCGGGCCGGCGTGCTGGCCGGCGAACCGGCCGATCGGGTGATCCGCCGCCGCGCCGCCGGCTGGCCCTGGGAGAGCCTGACCCTCGACCGCCTGCCACGCGCCGAGGCCCTGGACCACCTTCGACAGCCGGGGCGCCTGGCGCTGATCGCCGGCGCAGAGGACAACAGCCCGCTCACCTTGCACGAATGCCTGGCGCTTCGGGTTCCGGTGCTCGCCCGCGCGGGCGGCGGGGTAGCCGAGACGGTCGCCGAGGCCGACCGGTCCCGCGTGCTGGTTCCGCCCGAGGCCGATGCCGCGGCCCTGGCGGACCGGCTGGCCGCGCTGATCGGCACGGCGCCGCCCCCTGCCCGCCCGCAAGTCTCCCAGCATGAGGCCCACGCGGTGTGGCGGGCATGGCATGCGGCGCTGCTGGGGAGCATGCCGCCGCCTCGGTCAACGCCAGGCGATCCGGGGCTGCCCGTGCGCGTGCTGGTCGCCCCGGCCGATCGGCCCGACACAGCGTGGAAGGCGGCCTTGGCCAGCGCGCCGCCGCACCATGCCGCCTGGCTGCTGACAGACGCCGACCGCCCGGACCCGGACGCCCAGGACCGGCTGGCCGCGCTGCTGGCGCAAACCGGCGCCGACCTGCTGGCCCCGGGCTGGCGCGAGGGGCCCGAAAACCGTCTGGTGCTGTGCCTGGACGGACAGCCGATCAGCGCCCAGGCGGTCAATCTGGTGGCCGGACCGGGCCTGATGCTGGGCCCGCGCGCCGTGGCCGTGGCGACGCGGAACTGGGCGCCGGAAAGCGGACTGTGGGGGCTGGTGGCGGTGGCCGTCGGCGCGGGCCTGACCCATCGCGCGGCACCCGTCGTCGCGCTGTCCCGGGACCGGCCGTGGATCGATCCAGCCTCGGCCCTGGCCCGCGCGCCCGCGGCCTGGGCCGCCCTGGACGGCGGCCGGTCGACACCTCTTGTGGCGGGGTTGCTGGCCGGCCTGGTGGCGCGCCAGACCGGCGGCTATCGCCTTGATCGCGATGTCGGCGCCAGCCCGGCCGCCCGCGCGGAGGACCGCGCCCGTCGCCGCGCCCGCGCCCTGTGGCGCTCCTGGGCCTGGCGGGTCACCCGCCCCTTGCGCAATCGCGCCCGACGCCGCGCCGGCCTGACCCCGGAACCTGACGAGCCGCCGCCCCTGACCGAGCCCGGCGCCGCCGCCGAGGTCCTCTGGGGCGTGCTGCGCTCGCGCTCGTGGAGTCTGATGGCCGCCGCGCGCCTGGCCCTGCGATCCACGCGACCTTGTATACAATGGCTTCGCAAGCCTCTTGGTCCCACCCGAAGGGATCGGGTACCATCCCGCCCCTCCACGCAACAGACAAGCGGCGCGCGCAATCATGGGCATGACACGGACGGGTAAGGGACTCTCCTTTAATGATCTGAAGACCGCGGTGGACGGCGGCGCGATTGACACCGTGTTGGTCGCGTTTCCCGACATGCAGGGCCGCCTGGTGGGCAAGCGCTTTCATGCCGCCTTCTTCCTGGACAGCGGGCACGAGGAGACCCACGCCTGCGACTATCTGCTGGCCGATGACATCGACATGGAGCCGGTGCCGGGTTACGCCGCGCATAGCTGGGCGAAAGGCTACGGCGACTTCGTGCTGAAGCCCGACCTGACCACCCTGCGGCGCTGTACCTGGCTGGACGGCACCGCCATGGTGCTGTGTGACGTGCTCGACCATCACCACCATGCGCCGATCCCACACAGCCCCCGGGCCGTGTTGCGGCGCCAGGTGGATCGCCTGCAGGACATGGGCCTGACGGCCTTCGCCGCGTCCGAACTGGAATTCTACCTGTTCGACGAGGACTACAGGACCCTTCACGACCGCCGCTACCGCGACGCCCGCGCCGCCGGCACCTACATCGAGGACTACCACATCTTCCAGACCACCAAGGAAGAGGGCGTGGTGCGCGCCATGCGCAATCATCTCCAGGCATCCGGGATCCCCGTGGAAACGTCCAAGGGCGAATGGGGTCCTGGCCAGGAAGAACTGAACATCCGCTATGCCGACGCCCTGACCATGGCCGACCGGCACACGGTCATGAAAAACGCCATGAAGGAGATCGCCCACGCCCACGGCAAGGCCATCACCTTCATGGCCAAATGGGACTATGCGCTCGCCGGCAGCTCCTGTCACATCCACATGTCGCTGCGCGACGCCGAGGGGCGGACGCCACTGTTCCATGACCCCAAGGCCCCCCTCGGCATGTCCGACCTGATGCGCCGGTTCATGGCCGGTCAGATCAGGTACGCGCCGGATTACACCGCCTTCCTGGCGCCCTACATCAACTCCTACAAGCGCTTCCAGGACGGCACCTTCGCCCCCACCAAGGTTGTGTGGAGCCGCGACAACCGCACCGCCGGCTTCCGGCTCTGCGGCGAGGGCTCCAGGGCGGTCCGCTGCGAGTGCCGCGTGCCCGGCGCCGACGTGAACCCCTACCTGGCTTTCGCCGCCTTGATCGCCGCCGGCATCGCCGGCATCGAGGAAAACCTGACTCTGTCAGACCCGTTCATCGGCGACGCCTACGGCGACGCGCGCCTGTCCGACATTCCCCGCACCTTGCGCGCCGCCACCGAGAATCTGAATGCCTCGGCCATGCTGCGCGCGGCCATGGGGGATGACGTCATCGACCACTACGTTCACACCGCCCGCTGGGAGCAGGCGGAGTACGATCGCCGCGTCACCGACTGGGAGCTGATGCGCGGCTTCGAGCGGTACTGATCACGCACCCCGCTTCCCCTTTCACGTCACCGTCCCGCCATCCATGAAGGCCCCCATGACCAAGACCCTGAAGCTGATCTCGCCGGTCAACGGCGAGGTCTACGTGGAACGCCCCGTCCTGTCCCTGGACGAGGCCCGCGCCGCCGCCGCCCGCGCCCGCGCCGCCCAGTCCGCCTGGGCCGCCCGCCCCCTGGACGAGCGCATCGCCCTGGTGCAGGCCGGCGTGGAACGCCTGGGCGCCATGGGCGAGGAGATCGTTCCCGAACTGGCCTGGATGATGGGCCGGCCGGTGCGCTTCGGCGGGGAGTTCGGCGGCGTCA
>JANQGN010000143.1 GCA_028277295.1 Rhodospira sp. | reverse complement strand
TCCTGAGGAAGCGGAGCGACCGAAGGATCTCCATCGCGTGCTCCGGTCCTCTCGGAAGGCGCTTCTTAAACGATCGTCCATCCGGGTTCGGAGCCCTGCACCCTCGGCGGAGCAAAGCCGCGTCATTGCGAGCCCGCATCTCCCGATGCGGGCGACGCAATCCAGGGCGGAGGACAGTGTCCTTTGCCCTGGATTGCCCCCGTTTGAGTATTTGGGTCGCTTCGCTCCTTGCAATGACGAGGTATGTATTAGCATGGTACAGAGAGTCGACAGCTTCAATAAAGATGTGTTAATATGGTAGTTTGGCGAGTTGGGCGAAGACCTCGGCCCCGGTCATGGCCGGCACATCATTGGCGAAGGAATACCCTGACGGCTTCTCTTCGATGAAGATCTGGCTTTCCATCGTGAAGGCGGATTGATCATCAAAGATCCCCAGCGACAGGACATGGGTCCCGTCCCCCATCATCCGATAGAACAGGTTGGACCCGCAGACCCCGCAGAAGCCGCGCTCGGCCCACTTCGACGAGCGGTACACGGAGATCTTGTCCTCTCCTTCGAAGGCAACCGGCACCGTCAGATGCACCGCCAGGAGCGGCCCGCCGGCCCAACGCTGGCACATGCCGCAATGGCAGACGCTGAACCGCGTTGGCGCCCCGGTCACGGTGAAGCGCACCGCGCCGCACAGGCACCCGCCCGTCAAGGTGCCGTGCGCCGGATTGTCGTGGGCCATGAGCATGCCTCCCTCTCGCCGGCGGATAGCGGCCACTGTACACCAATCGCAACCGAAACGAAATTGCCGCTGTGTCGCCATGGCGGTCCGCTATCCCCGTGCCCGGTAACGCTCCGCCTTGGCGCGGTTGCCGCAACTGCTCATGCGGCACCAGCGCCGGCCCTTTCCTCGCCCATGATCCAGGTAGAGCCCGGTGCAGCGCCCGCACTCCCGCACCCGGGCCAGTTCGGGACTCGCCAGCAGGGCCGCCAGGGTCAACGCCAGGCGAGCGCGAATCACGTCAGGACCGGCGCGGTTCAGCGCAACACGCCAGCACGCGAGCCGCGAGTCGATCTCCAGCGCCGCCAGGCCGTGCGCCCAGACGATGACCGCCGACACCGCCCGCGCGTCGAGCGGATCTGGCCCGGCATCCCCGGCCACGGCGCTGAGCAGGCGCCACGCAGCCTCGCGGAAGGCCACAAGGTCACCGAGCGCCGTGTCGGCGTGGGGATCCGCCCTGAGCGCGTCGGCCTCGGCCGGACCGATGACCTCTGCCTTGAGCGCCCAGGCCAGCGCGGCCGGCCAATCGGGCAAGGCGTCGCGATCCCGTGTCTTGCCCTCGTCGTCGACCGTATTCGCGAAGTCCAGGGCCACGTGCCCCCCGAAAAACCCGGTGCGTTGCCAGGCATGCATGCCGAAGCGGCCCTCCCCCGTCTGCTGTAACCCTCTTAAACCAAGAAAGCGGTTGCCCGCCAGCCCTCACGCTCGTAACCTAAAAAAAGGTAATATCGGTTACAGAGAGGGCAAGCCATGCTGCCGATGACAGAGACGTTTGTTCACAAGGGTCAGGCCGTCGCCTGGGGACGGATGGGCGATGGCCCGCCGCTGGTGCTGGTGCATGGGTTCCCCTGGTCGGCGCAGGCATGGCGGCGCGTCGCGCCGGCCCTGGCCGGCCGCCACACCGTCTACTGGTTCGACATGATCGGCTGCGGCCGGTCGGACAAGCACGACGGCCAGGATGTCTCCCCCGCCGTTCAGAGCGACCTGCTGGCGGCGCTGGTGCGGCACTGGGGATTGGGGCGGCCGCATGTGGTGGGCCACGACTTCGGTGGCCTCGCGGCCCTGCGCGGGCACTTCATCGAGGGGCTGCGCTACGGCCGTCTAACCCTGATCGACGCGGTGGCCGTGCTGCCCTCGGGCTCGCCCTTCTTTGCCCACGTCCGTTGCAACGAGGCTGCCTTCGCCGGCCTGCCGCCGTATGCTCACGAGGCGCTGTTCCGGGCCTACACCGGCCAGGCGGCGGCCCGGCCACTGTCCGAGGACGCCACGCGAATCTATGCCCAGCCGTGGCGCGGAACGATCGGCCAGGCCGCCTTTTACCGCCAGATCGCCCAGTCGGACACGCGGGCCATCGCCGAGGCGCAATTGCGATACGGCCCCCTGGACTGCCCGGTCGCGCTGCTGTGGGGCGAGGAGGATACCTTCATCCCCGTGGCCCAGGGCGAACAGTTGGCGGACATGATCGGCGTCGACCGGCCCACCCGCGTGGCCGGCGCCGGGCATATGATCCTGGAGGACGCCCCCGAGGCGGTGGTGGCCGCGCTGTTGCTTGGAGAAGGGTGAGGGTCGTCCTACACCACCACCTTGCCGGGGTTGAACAGCCCGGCCGGGTCCAGGGCGATCTTCAGCGAGCGCATCATCTCCAGTTCCACGGGTGCCTTGAGGCGCTCCAGTTCGCCCACCTTGATGCGTCCCACGCCGTGTTCGGCGGCGATGGAGCCATCCATCTCGGTGACGATGTCGTGGACAATGCGGTTCATGGCGTCCCACCGGTCCAGATAGGCCGCCTTGTCCATGCCCTCGGGCTGGCTAAGGTTGTAGTGGATGTTGCCGTCGCCCACGTGACCAAAGGGACAGGGTCTCAGGCCAGGCATGGCCTCGGTGACGGCGGCGTTGGCCCGGGTGATGAACGCCGGGACGGAGGAGACCGGCAGCGAGACATCATGCTTGATGGAACCGCCCTCATACCCCTGGGCCTCGCTCATCAACTCGCGCAGGCGCCACAACGCGGTGGCCTGGTCCAGGCTTTCGGCCAGCACGGCGTCGGCGATCAGACCCTGCTCGAACGCCTCGCCCAGCAGCCCTTCCAGGTCATCGCGCACCCCCCCCGCGTCACCGGCGCCGGGGCGAGCGCTGGACAGCTCGATCAGCACGTACCAGGGATAGGGCGCCTCCAGCGGGTCGGCGCAGCCGGGCATGTGGCGACAGGTGACCTCGATCCCAAAGCGGGCCATCAGTTCGAAGGCCGTCACCGAGTCGCCAGACCAGGCGCGCGCATGCCGAAGCAGCGTGGTGACCTTGTCGACATCGCCCAGACCGCAGAAGGCCGTGGCCCGGGCCACGGGACGCGGATACAGCCGCAGGGACGCGGCGGTGATGAGACCCAGCGTGCCCTCGGAGCCCACGAAGACATGCCGCAGGGCATAGCCGGCATTGTCCTTGCCCAGGCGCCGCAGACCATTCCAGATCCGGCCATCGGGCAACACCACCTCCAGCCCCAGCACCTGATCGCGGGTGTTGCCGTAGCGCAGCACGTTGGTGCCACCCGCGTTGGCGGCGATGATGCCGCCCACCTGGCAGGAGCCCTCGGCGGCCAGGCTGACCGGGAACAGGCAATTGGCGCCCTCGGCGGCCCGTTGCAGGTCGGCCAGCACCACCCCGGCCTCGGCCGTCGCGGTCAGGTTGACGGGATCCAGGTCGCGGATGCGGTTCAGGCGCCGCGTGGAGACGACCACCTCGCCGCCGTGTTCAAAGGGCACGCTGCCGCCCACCAGGCCCGTGTTGCCGCCCTGCGGAACCATGGGCACACCGGCCTGGTGGCAGGTGGCGACAACGGCGGCGGCCTCATCGGTGCTGGCGGGACGCACCACCGCGCGGGCCTTGCCATGGAACAGGCCGCGCGGCTCCTCCAGATGGGGCGCCATGTCGTCCGGCGCGGTGAGAACGGCGGCCGGGCCGACGATCTCGACAAGGCGGGCAACCAGGGGGTCGCCCACGGGATGGGATGTCATGCGGCGGGTTCCTCGGTCTCGACAAAGTCTGCGCGGGTATAGCCCTGGGCGTAAAGCAGGGCCGTCAGATCGCCATGGCGCACCACGGCGCGGGCGCGTTCGGCCACGCTGGGACGAGGGCGGAACGCGACCCCCAGCCCGGCGGCCATCAGCATGGGCAGG
>JANQGN010000122.1 GCA_028277295.1 Rhodospira sp. | reverse complement strand
ACAACACCCTGACCAACATGGAAAGCCGGGGCATCACCACCGGCTTCGGGTTCCTGGACAACACCGCCGGCTTCGGCATCCTGTTCAGCCTGATCCCCTACGACGAGTCCAACACCTACGGCCGGACCTTCGTGGTCGGCCTGTTGAATACGATGCTGGTCGCGGTCCTGGGCATTCTGTTCGCGACCCTGATCGGCTTTCTGCTGGGCGTGGCGCGGTTGTCGTCCAACTGGCTGATCGCCAAGATGGCGCTGGTCTATATCGAGATCACGCGCAACATCCCACCGTTGTTGCAGATTTTTTTCTGGTACTACGCGGTGCTGCGCACCATGCCGGGGCCGCGCGAGAGCCTGGACGTGCTCGGCGTGGTGCATCTCAACAATCGCGGCCTGTACATGCCCTGGCCCCACCTGGAGCCGGGCTTCTGGGCGGTGGGGGCCGCGTTCGCCGTGGCGCTGGCCGGCGCGGTGGTCCTGCTGCGCTGGGCCAGGCGGCGCCAGGACGCCTCCGGACAGCGCCTGCCCGCCGGATGGGTGTCGCTGGGACTGGTGATCGGCCTGCCACTGGCCGTGTTCTGGCTGGCTGGCGGCCCGATCAGCTGGGACATGCCGGACCTCAAGGGCTTCAACTTCCGGGGCGGCGCGCGCCTGATCCCCGAGTTCATCGCCCTGTGGGCGGCGTTGACCATCTACACCGCGAGCTTCATCGCCGAGATCGTGCGCTCCGGGATCCAGGCGGTCAGCCATGGTCAGACGGAGGCCGCCCAGGCCCTGGGCCTTCAGCGCGGCCCAGCGCTGCGGCTGATCATTATTCCCCAGGCCATGCGGGTCATTATTCCACCCCTGACCAGCCAGTACCTGAACCTGACCAAAAACTCGTCGCTGGCCACGGCCATTGGCTATCCCGACCTGGTGGGCGTGTTCATGGGCACCACCCTCAATCAGACCGGCCAGGCGGTCGAGATCGTGGCCATGACCATGGCCGTCTACCTGACCATCAGCCTGGCCATCGCGTTTGTCATGAACCTGTACAACAGGGCCATGGCCCTCAGGGAGCGCTAGGCCATGCGTCCGACGGACACGATCGCGCCCAGGGGACAGGCTGGGACGGGCGAAACCTTTCGCCCCAAGCCACCACAGCCGCCGCCGGCCAGCACCATCGGCCCCTGGCGCTGGGCGCGGGACAACCTGTTTTCCTCGCCGCTGAACGTGGTGTTGACGCTGGTGGCGCTGTACCTGGTGGGGCTGGTGATCCCGCCCCTGGTGGACTGGGCGCTGCTGTCGGCGGACTTCGGCGGCTCCACCTGGGACGACTGCACCAGCGACGGCGCCTGCTGGGTGTTCATCGGCGCGCGGCTGGATTTCTTTATCTACGGCCACTACCCGCCGGCCGAGCGCTGGCGGGTGGACCTGATGTTCCTGTTGCTGGCCATGGTGCTGGTGCCGCAGGTCATTCCCCGGTTCCCCTGGCGTCTGTGGCTGGGGGTGTTCGGCCTGACGTTCTATCCGCTGATCAGCGGGGTGTTGCTGCTGGGGGGCGTGCTGGGTCTGGCGCCCGTCGAGACCGGCTCGTGGGGTGGCCTGACGCTGACCCTGGTGCTGGCCTATGTGGGGATCGTCGCCGCCCTGCCCATCGGCGTGCTGCTGGCGCTGGGGCGGCGCTCCTCGATGCCGGTGATCCGCGCCATCTGTGTCGTGTTCATCGAGGTGTGGCGCGGCGTGCCGCTGATCTCGGTTCTATTCATGGCCTCGGTCATGCTGCCGCTGTTCCTGCCCGACGGCGTGAACTTCGACAAGCTGCTGCGCGCCTTGATCGGCATCGTCATGTTCCAGTCGGCCTACATGGCCGAGGTGATCCGTGGCGGCCTGCAGGGCATCCCCCGGGGACAGTACGAGGCCGCCGCCGCCCTCGGCCTGGGCTACTGGCGGTCGACCGGGCTGATCATCCTGCCGCAGGCGCTGAAGATGGTCATTCCAGGCATCGTCAACACCTTCATCTCCCTGTTCAAGGATACGACCCTGGTGCTGATCATCGGTCTCTTCGACATCCTGGGCACCGTGCAGGCGTCCATCGTCGATCCCGCCTGGGGCCGGGTGGCCATCGAGGGCTATGTGTTCGCCGCCTTCTGCTTCTGGGTCTTCTGTTTCGGCATGTCCCGCTACAGCCAGTCCCTGGAGGCGAAGCTTCACACCGGCCACAAGCGTTGACCCGAGGATACCCGCGCATGACCGAGATCCGATCCGCGCAACAGCCCGAGGCCCTGGTCGAGGGTCATGACCTCACCCACACGGTGGGCGCCGAGGTCATGATCCAGATGACCGACATGAACAAGTGGTACGGCCTGTTCCACGTGCTGCGCGACATCAACCTGACGGTCCACCGGGGCGAGCGCATCGTGGTGTGTGGTCCCTCTGGGTCCGGCAAGTCCACCATGATCCGCTGCGTCAACCGCCTGGAGGAGCACCAGGCCGGCCGCATCGTGGTCGATGGTATTGAACTGACCGACGATATTAAGAAAATCGAGACCATCCGCCGCGAGGTCGGCATGGTGTTCCAGCACTTCAACCTGTTTCCCCACCTCACGGTGCTGGAGAATTGCGTGCTGGCGCCCATCTGGGTGCGCCGGGAGCCGCGCAAACGGGCCGAGGAGCGGGCCATGGCGCTGCTGGAACGGGTCAAGATCCCCGAACAGGCCAGGAAGTACCCCGGTCAGCTCTCGGGTGGCCAGCAGCAGCGCGTGGCCATCGCCCGGGCGCTGTGCATGAACCCCAAGCTGATGCTGTTCGACGAGCCGACCTCGGCCCTTGATCCGGAGATGATCAAGGAGGTGCTGGACACCATGGTGACCCTGGCCGAAAGCGGCATGACCATGGTCTGCGTCACCCACGAGATGGGCTTCGCCAAG
>JANQGN010000739.1 GCA_028277295.1 Rhodospira sp. | reverse complement strand
AAGCGCCGTCCGAGAGGACCGGAGCACGCGATGGAGATCCTTCGGTCGTTTCACTCCCTCAGGATGAGGTTGTTTTAAATGGACAATCCTCATCCTGAGCACCTGAAAGGTGCGAAGGATCTCCATCGGAGTCCCGTGACCCTCGCCCTTGTTAACCTGAGCCTGTTGCCCTGAATCTTTCGCCCATCGATCTCAAGCCCCGTCGGAGCCGACCACGGTCTGGTCGATGGCCCCGAAGATCGGGCGGCCGGCCGCGTCGTCCATGGTGATGCGCACCCGATCGCCAAAGCGCAGGAAGGGCGTGGAGGGCTGACCGTCGCGGATGGTCTCGATCATGCGCACCTCGGCGATACAGGAATAGCCCACACCACCCTCGGCGATGGCCGAGCCATGGTCGGTGCCCTGCTTGTTGGAGACCGTGCCCGAGCCAATGACGCTGCCCGCCCCGAGGGGCCGGGTCCGCGCCGCGTGCGCGATCAGGCGCGGGAACCCGAAGGTCATGTCCTGGCCGGCATCGGGCCTGCCGAAGGGCGCGCCGTTGACGAAGGACAGCAGCGGGCGGTGCAGGCGGGCGCCGTCCCAACTCTCGCCGAGTTCGTCCGGGGTGACGGCCACGGGCGCGAAGGCGCTGGACGGCTTGGACTGAAAAAAGCCAAAGCCCTTGGCCAGTTCACCCGGGATCAGACCGCGCAACGACACATCGTTGACCAGGGTCAGCAGCCGGATATGGTCGGCGGCCGCGTCCTCGGAAACGCCCATGGGCACGTCGTCGGTCATGACGGCGATCTCCGCCTCGAAGTCGATGCCCCAGGTCTGGTCATCGGCGAGCGCAATGTCGTCGCGGGGTCCAAGGAAGGAATCCGAGCCGCCCTGGTACATCAAGGGATCGGTCCAGAAGCTGTCCGGCAGGTCGGCCCCCCGCGCCCGGCGCACCAGTTCGACGTGGTTCACATAGGCCGACCCGTCGGCCCACTGATAGGCGCGCGGCAGGGGGGCGGCGCAGTGGCCCGGACTAAACACCTGCGCCTCGGCGACCGCGCCGGCCTCCAGCGCGGTGGCCACCTCGGTCAGGTGCGACGCCACCGCCGCCCAGTCGTCCAGGGCCGCCTGCATGGTGGGCGCGAGGCCGGGAACCGGCACACACCGGCTGAGGTCGCGAGAGACCACCACCAGACGGCCGTCCCGCCCGTGCTTCAGGGATGCGAGTTTCATGGGGGGTCCTGCGTCTGGGATGCCGTCTATTCGGCCTTGGTCTTCCAGGAGTCGGCGTACCCGTCCCATTCCACCCCAGCGGGCAGGTCGCCCACCTCCAGGAAATCACGGGTGTCCACCATGACGGCCACCTCGTCGGTCTCCTTGCGGGCATGCTCCATGGCCGTCTTGTAGGCGCCCGGGTGCGGTCCATGCGGGAAGCCCGCTGGGTGAAAGGTGGCCATGCCCGGGTGGATGTTGTCGCGGGAAAAGAATTGGCCGCGGTGATAGAAGATCACCTCGTCATAATCGTCGTTCGAATGGTAGTAGGGCAGCTTCAGGGCGCCCGGATCGCTTTCGATCGGACGCGGACAGAAGGTGCAGATCACCACCCGGCCCGCCAGCCAGGTGGTGTGCGCCGCGGGTGGCACATGATAGCGGTGACTCATCAAGGGGCGGATATCGCGCCAGTTCAGGCGCACCGGCGCCAGGTCTCCATGCCAGCCGACCGCGTCCAGTGGATTGAACGGATGAACGATGGTGGTGAGACGGTTGCGGCGCTTGACCCGCGTCCGCCACACCGCCTCGTCCTGCTGGTCAAGGAACGCCTCGTCGATCATGGGCACATCGAGGACAGCGGGATCGAAGATGGCATGACTGCCCACCGGCCCCTTGACGGGCAGCCCGAAGGCATCGTTGGTCGCCTCGACCATCAGCACCGTGGCCGGCCCGTCCGCCGATGGCTCCCAGGAGATCCGCCACGCCGTGCCACGCGGCAGAACCACGTAGTCACCATCCCGCAGCATCAGATGCCCGTAGTCGCAGAACAGGTGACCACGTCCGCCGTGGACGAACAGCACCTGATCACCATCGGTGTTCCGAACCAAATGGTCCATGGCCCCCTGAGCGCGCCACAGGCGGATCTGGGTGAACGCGTTGTGCAGCACCACCGGCGCGGTGAATGGACAGGACACGACCGCCTCAAGCCGGTTGAGGTCGAAGGCGCGCGGCCGCAGTGGGCCGTCGAAGTGACTCCAGCCCGTGGGCGGATGGCGGTGGTGGAACTGGGTGGCCGGCCCAAAGAAGCCCTCGCGCCCCGCCTCGCGCTCGAAGGTGCCCATCGGCAGATCGCAATGGGCCTGGCGACTGGCGCGACCCTCGACGCGCGGAAAGGGAATCCAGGACTTCATGGGGCGCATCCTCCCGTCTGGCGCGCCGACGCCGCTCATGCCCCCGGCGGAGGCACCCATGGAGGTACCCATGGAGCGGACAGCGCGGCCGTCGTCTTGACAGAAGATTAGTTTCACATGAAACCAATTCCAAGGGAAGATCGTCGGCGGGCACACCCCTTGCCCCCTCCACCAGCCAGGACCCCCGATCATGGCCACCGACCGCTGTACGACCGACGCTCCCCGATCCCCATGTTACGGCTGCGAACCAGACGCCACGATCGACGCCCCGGCACCGCCCCAGGACGAGTCCGCCGTTCTTCGCCTGGAAAGCTTCCTGCCCTATCGCTTGTCTGTTCTGTCCAACACCATCAGCCACTCGATTGCCCTGGCTTACCGCGATCGCTTCGGTCTGAGCGTGGCGGAATGGCGCGTGATGGCCACGCTGGGAGAGGAACCAGCGGCGGCGGCGACGTTGTGCGCAAACACCGTCGCGGCACGCACCGCCATGGACAAGGTTCAGGTCAGCCGCGCCATTGCCCGCATGATCGCCGCCGGCCTGGTGTCTCGCACCCAGGACCCCAACGACCGGCGCCGCGCCATCCTGTCGCTGACCGAGGAGGGTCGAGGGGTGTACGAGCGCATCGTCCCCGCCGCCCTGGACTATGAGCAGCGGCTCATGTCGTTGTTGAGCACGCCGGAGCAGGTGTGCCTGTCGCGGTTGATCGACAAGTTGATGACCTGCGCGCACCGGGTCGAGGGCGCGCTTCCAGTGGCGGAGGACGGCGAGGGATAGAGGACCGGCAGCCCCTACCCAGAGGCACCCTCGGCGACGGATAGCGTTCGCTTGCGCAGCACAACGCGCATGGCATCCACCGCGCGGGGCGTGCGCAGGATCGCATCCACCGTCGCCCCCTCGGCCTCCAGGCGTTCACCCAGGCGGGTGAAGGCGAACTCCAGGCTCTGCAGCACGAACCGCGCCTCGGTCCAGCCGATGGCCGCATGACCGTCGGAAAAGGCCGTGAAGGCGTGTTCGTTGAAGGCACGCACGTTCGCGGGGTCGGCCCAAGCCCCATGGGAGAGGTCATAGGGAACCAGCAGTTCCAAGGCTCCGTCCTCGGCCAGCAGTGCCAGGCAGGTTGTCATCAGGCCCACAAGGTCGCGCGCCCGCGCCGGTACCCAGGGCGCCAGGATGCGCCGGAATCCGCCCGCCCGCAGGGCAACCGGACCGAAGCGCTCGGTATCAAACACCTGACCGACGATCGCCGGATCACAGGGGTCGGCCCGCACGTCGGGCGGCGCCATTCCGACCGGTGTCACCGCCCCTGGCCAGTCGAGGTTGACCGCCTCCTCGACCGGATCACGACCGCCGTTCAGGTTCAGCACCGTCGGCCCCCCCCCGGGGCCGGATCCCGTCGCCAACACGGGATCGCCCCCGCCGACGATCCGGCCCACGGTGGTTGACGTCCGCGCCCAGGCCGTGGGCCCGGCGCCGACAAACCGACGCTCGCTGGCCGCGCCCGCCTCGCGCAGAGTCTCCGGCAGACGGGCCAGCGCGCGCTTGAGGATGGTCGCCGCGTCGCGCCGCCGCACGGCGTCAAAGCCCCGGAGTTCCAGGGCGTTGCGACCGTCCGTGTCGGTGTTCAGCCGCTGGCAGGCGCGCGCCAGCTCGGCGAAGGCCGCGAGACGCACCCCACCGCGCAGGATCTCGTCGGCTTCCAGCTCCAGGGTCGGTTCGGCCACCACCGCCTTGCGGTTGGCCATCAGGTAGACGAGACGCGTGGGCTCTGGCGCCTGATCGTCGGCCGGCGCCAGTTCCAGAATCATCCGCGCGCGCGCCACCAGGGCGTCGCGTTTGTGACCGTGGACCTCGGCCACATGGCGCACCTCCATCCCCTGGGCCTCCAGGTCGGCCAGCAGCCGCCAGCGCGCCCGGTCGGTGCGACCGATGAACAACAGGCCGATGTCCTGGGCCCGGGCCGGCGGAACACGGCCCAGCGCGGGCACCCACCCTGGCGGCACGTGCTGCAGACCCTCGGTCCGGCTCGTGACCTGCGCCAGGGCATCCAGCGACGCGCGGCTCACGTCCCACACCGGGTTGCGGGCCAGCAGGCGGGCATAGTCGGGATGGCTTGCGGCGACGCCGCCGGTGGGGATCGGCAACGCGTTGTAAACCACCACCTCCGGCGGCAGGGACTCCAACGCCCGCCCCGACAGAAGGTGCCCGCCGATCAGGATCGTCAGGGCCTCGGGGTCGATCCCCTCGGTCACCCGGTCGACGGCGTGACCCAGTTCGCGCAGCCCCTCGACCACGATCAGCGTCAGGTCGTCAAGCGCCGCCACGCCAGACACGCCCGGCGGACGGGCCTGGAGAACGCGGATGGCACGGCGCTGGGACATGGAACCCCTGAGGACGAGAGGATAACCCGCAAACGATGATGACCAACCGTAGCGGAGGGTCCCCGGGGCCACAAGCGACGGCCGTCCTCCCGCTCCCTTCCCTTTCGCCGCCGCGCGAGTCATGGTCCTGGCCATCGCCAGCGTCGGCGCCGGCAAGACCGCACGAGGACCCTCATGACAAGCACAGCCCCCACAGCAACCACCTGGGGCCTCTCCGGCCTGCGCGTGCTGGTCACCGGTGGCGCCACCGGCATCGGTGGCGGAATCAGCCGCGCCCTGGCGGCGGCGGGCGCGCGGGTGGCGGCGCACTACGGCCGTGGCACCGAGGCCGCGCGGACGCTCGAGACCGAGACGGGCGGCGCCATCATAACCCGGGCCGCAGACCTCACGAGCCCTGGCGGACCGGCCGCCGCGGTCGCCTGGGCAATCGAGTCCCTGGGCGGGCTGGACGCGGTGGTCAACAACGCCGGTGGCATGGTGGATCGGGTGCCGTTCGAGGCCATCGATGATGCCTTCCTGGACACCGTCTTCGACCTCAACGCGCGTCAGGCCGTCAAGATCACCCAGGCCGCCCTGCCCGCGCTGACGGAAAGCAAGCGCGCCTCGGTGCTGTTCGTCAGTTCCATCAGCGCCCGTACCGGCGGTAGCCCGGGATCGTCGATGTACAGCGCGTCCAAGGCGTTTCTGTCGACCCTCACCCGCTCTCTGGCTCGCGAACTGGCGCCGCGCGGCATTCGCGTCAACGCCCTGTCACCAGGCACCATCGACACGGCGTTTCACCAGCGGCACTCGACACCGCAGAAGCTGGACGGCACGCGGGCGGGGCTCCCACTCGGCCGTCTGGGCACCCCGGAGGACTGCGCCGGACCGGCGATCGCCCTACTATCCCCCGTGCTGGCGGGCTACGTGACCGGTCAGGTGGTGGAGGTAAACGGCGGCCAACTCATGGCCTAGGGTCGATCGTGTCAGTCGTTGACCACCCGCAGGAACCGCCGGTCATCCTCGCGCAAAAGTTGATCAACGGTGCGGTGGTAGTCTTCCCAGGTGTCGCAGAATTCCCCAATCGCCTGAATAAGGCACTCCTCGCGAGACCGGTCGGTTCGTTCGGCCAGCCGCGTCAGCCGATCCAGCAGACCCTCAGGGATCTTGGCTTCGATTCGCGCGTTTTGGGTCACGATGGAATCATCTCCTCTTGCGAAAAGGCCCCTTCCCCAACCACGGCCCCGTCACGGTCGAGCGCGCGATGTCGCCGCTCGGATCGCTGTCTCCCGCTCCGAGGGACCCCAACGAGATGTTCTTTCGATCCCGTTCGGACACCCATCGGCCACTTCTGTTATGCCAAGAGTCGGTGCCGAAAGGAAAGGGGGTAGCCAGCAAACACCGGGACTTCCTGCAAATGGGCATATATGGTTTGTTATATGGGGGTGTTGGTCCCAATATATGGACTCACCTTGTCAGTGTCAGTCATCACTCGATCACATTTTATCTTTATCGGATGTAAATGGATGATCGCGAGTCGCGCGCATACGGTCGCCGGCCCGACATCCCCCCGACGCTCGTCCCCGTGATCCATGAGGATCCACCAGCGGGATGATCGGACCGGTGCCGCTCGGCAGATGAGCCACACGCATCCGCCGTCGGTATCAGCCCCACAATCGGAGAACGGATCCCTATGGCGAGTCGTGGCAGCCGAAAGACCGGCGGCGGTCGCAGAGAACCAGGCACCAACAGCGGGCGCACCCGTGGCGCCAGCCCCACGGGCGGCGGCACGACACGGAAGACCAGCGGGCGCCAGGGACGGACAGCCCAAAAGGCGGCGGCCACCGCCCGGTCGAACGCCAAACGCACCGATGTACCGTCCCGGTCCAAGGCAAGCCCGAGTCGCCGGCCGACGAAGGCCGGTGGCGGTCGCACCCGACCCGCCCGGCGCGCCCCGCGGCGGCGCCCTGTGTGGCTGCGTCTCATTCAGATAAGCCTGGTGGTGGCGATCTGGTCGACGGTGGCGCTGGCGGGCGCGGTGGCCTGGTACGCGTATGACTTACCGAACGTTCAGGATGCCGCCCGGCAGGCGCGCCCCGCCGGCATCACCGTCCTGGCCGCCGACGGAACCCCCCTGGCCGCCGCCGGTCCGATCCACGGAGACCCGGTCACCGTGGCGACACTTCCGCCGTCCCTGGTGCAGGCCGTCCTGGACACCGAGGACCGCCGGTTCTATCGCCACTTCGGTGTCGACCTCATCGGCGTCGCCCGAGCGGTGTTTGTCAACCTGACCGAGGGCCGCCTCGTGCAAGGCGGCAGCACCATCACGCAGCAGGTCGCCAAGAATCTGTTCCTCACCCATGACCGCACCATCCGGCGCAAGGTTCAGGAAGTGCTTCTGGCGCTCTGGCTGGAGCACACCTTCACCAAGGCTCAGATCCTCGACCTGTACCTGAACCGGGTCTATCTGGGGGCCGGCACCTACGGCATGGACGCCGCCGCGCGCCGCTACTTCCGCCGCCCCGCCACCCAGGTCACACCCTATCAGGCGGCGATCCTGGCCGGCCTGATGAAGGCGCCGTCCCGGCTCAACCCCGCCGCCAATCCGGATCTCGCACACGCGCGCGCCCGCGAGGTGCTGGGCAACATGGTGGAGGCCGGCCACCTGGATCCGGCCGACGCCCGTCGCATCGCCCACGAGGGACGGCCCGGCCTGGCGCTGGCCCGGGGCCAGGGCAGCGGCGGGCGCTACTTCGCCGACTGGGTGCTGGAGCGGGTGGACGGTCACGTTGGCGTCCCCGACCGTGACTTGGTGGTGCAAACAACCCTTCGCCCGGCCGTGCAACGCGCCGCCGAACGGGCGCTGGCCCAGGTACTGGATAGCGACGGGCGGGCACGCGGCGCCACCCAGGGCGCGGTGGTGGTGCTGGCGTCAAACGGAGCGGTGCTGGCCATGGTGGGCGGACGCGACTACCGCGCCAGCCAGTTCAACCGCGCGACGCAGGCCCGCCGGCAACCCGGCTCGGCCTTCAAGCCCGTGGTTTTCCTGGCCGGCCTGGAAGCCGGCCTGACCCCCTACTCGGTCGTGGCCGACGCCCCCGTCACCGTGCGCGGCTGGACCCCTGAGAACCACGATCACCGGTTCCGAGGTCCGATCAGCCTGACCGAGGCGCTGGCCGAGTCCGTGAACACGGTTGCCGTCCGGGTGACCGAGCGCGCCGGCCGGCAAAGGGTGGCGCGTGTGGCGCGGCGCCTGGGCCTGACCGAGGTGGACACGGAGGCGCCGTCGCTGGCGCTCGGCACAACCGAGGTATCACCCCTGAACCTGACGGCGGCCTACGCGGCGATGGCCAATGGCGGCGTGGCGGCCTTCCCACATGGCATCGCCCGCATTCTGGACCGGGATGGGCGGGTGCTTTATCAGCGCCGGGCAGCAGGCGCGCCCCCACGTGTCATGGACGCCAGGCACGCGGCCACCCTCCGTGACATGCTCCGGGCGGTGGTCACGGGCGGAACGGGCCGCGGCGCCCAGCCAGAAACGCCGGGCCTGGTGGCCCATGGCAAGACCGGCACCACCCAGAGTTTCCGCGATGCCTGGTTCGTGGGCTTCGTGCGGGACAGCACCGATGGTGGGCAGGCGGTGGCCGGGGTATGGCTGGGTGACGACCGGGCGCGTCCCATGGACGACGTCACCGGCGGCACCCTGCCGGCGGCGGTGTTCAAGACGCTGTTCGAGACCTGGCGGCCGTGACCCAGCCCCTACACCGGCCCCTACACCTCGGGCCGCGCCGCCTTCTCGGCCAGGCCCGAGGTGCCAAAGCGCCGGGCCAGTTCGGTCCATACCCGCTCCGGCGTGACACCCGCATCGGCCCATAGAACGCTGAGGTGATACAGCAGATCAGCACTTTCACCGACAACCTGGTCTGGTCCCTCGGACAGGGCGGCGACAATGGTCTCGGTGGCCTCCTCGCCCAGCTTCTGGCAGATCTTGCCGCGACCCTTGGCAAACAGCCTGGCCGTATAGGAGTCGCTGGGATCGGCGCCCTTCCGGGCCGTCACCACCCGGAAAAGATGATCAAGAACCCGGGCATCCACCTGAGGCGACGCCATGGCGTCAGCGTCGGGGACTGTCATGATAATCCTCGCGCACGGCAATGCCGGCGGCGCTCATGTGCGCCTTGGCCTCGGTAATGGAATACTCGCCGAAATGGAAGATGGAGGCCGCCAGCACGGCGGTCGCATGGCCGTCGCGCACACCCTCCACCAGGTGGTCCAGCGTGCCCACGCCCCCGGAGGCGATCACCGGGACGGTGACCGCGTCGGCGACCGCGCGGGTCAGGGGGATGTCGAAGCCCGCGCGAGTGCCGTCGCGGTCCATGCTGGTCAGCAGGATTTCACCGGCGCCAAGCTCCACCATGCGCCTGGCCCAGTCGATGGCCTCGATGCCGGTGGGCTCACGGCCGCCATGGGTAAAGATCTCGAAGCGATCCTCGCCCACCCGCTTGGCGTCAACGGCCACCACGATGCACTGGGACCCAAACTTCTCGGCCGCCTGGCGCACGAAGTCGGGATCACGGACCGCCGCCGTGTTGATGGACACCTTGTCCGCCCCGGCCAGCAGCAGCTTGCGCACATCCTCCACCGTGCGCACACCGCCCCCCACGGTCAGCGGCATGAAGCAGCGCTCGGCGGTACGGGCGACCACGTCATAAAGGGTGTCGCGGTTGTCGCTGCTGGCGGTGATATCCAGGAAGCACAGTTCGTCGGCGCCCGCCGCGTCGTAGACGGTGGCCTGCTCGACGGGATCGCCGGCATCGCGCAGGTTGACGAAATTGACCCCCTTGACCACGCGGCCGTCCTTGACGTCCAGGCAGGGGATGACGCGCATCTTCAACATGGCGCCAGCGCCTCCCCCTGCCCGTCGGCCGCTCTCATCACCTCCAGCGCCCGGCGCACGTCGAGCCGGCCATCGTACAAGGCACGGCCGCTGATCAGGCCGACGATACCGCTGCGGCGGTGATTGGTAACCGCGCGCACGTCTTCGAGGGACGCAATGCCGCCGGACAGGATCACCGGCGTGGACAGGCGCTCGGACATCGCCGCCGTCGCCTCCAGGTTCGGCCCCTTGAGCACCCCATCCCGGTTGATGTCGGTGTGGATGATGGCGGCCGCGCCCGCGTCCTCGAACCGCAACGCCAGGTCGAGGGCCGTGACCCGCGAGGTGGTCGCCCAGCCCTCCACCGCCACCTTGCCGTCGCGGGCGTCGATGCCCACCGCGACCTGTCCCGGGAACCGGTGGCATGCGCGCCGCACCAAATCCGGGTCGTGCAGCGCCGCCGTGCCCAGGATGACGCGCGCCACCCCCTTGTCGAGCCAGAAGGCGATGGTCTCCAGCGTGCGGATGCCGCCACCCAACTGGACGGGCACGGGTCCGGCGGCCTGGAGGATCCCCTTGACCGCCGCCTCGTTCACCGGTCGGCCGGCGAAGGCACCGTTGAGGTCCACCACATGCAGCCAGCGGCAGCCGGCGTCCACGAACACCCGGGCCTGATCGCCGGGCCGGTCATTGAACACCGTGGCCTGGTCCATGTCGCCACGCAGCAGGCGCACGCACTGGCCGTCCTTAAGATCGATGGCAGGAAAGAGGATCATGGGGTCAGGGGGTCCAGCGCAAGAAGTTGGTGATCAGCCGCAAGCCGGTGGCCTGGCTTTTTTCCGGATGAAACTGGGTGCCGGC
>JANQGN010000709.1 GCA_028277295.1 Rhodospira sp. | reverse complement strand
CGGCACCCCTAAAGGATCGCCGGGCCTTTGCCGCTTTCGTCTTGTTCAAGCGCCGCCGCTGATCTCTGCGCTCCTTGCGTCCCCCCGGTGCAGCTCTCGCCGCATGGCGGGCATCGCCGGCGACCCGTACCGACCGAGTCCGGCCGGTTCCCCCTCGCCGGCCGCCATGCTATGCATCGATCCTCATCCCGTTTCATCCCCGGTTCGCTGTCCGTCTTCGCGCGGCGGCCCGTCTGGAGTTTACGCCCGTGTCCGCCCCCACAGCCGTTGTCCCGCCCGCCATCGCCGACGCGCCCGCTGCGTTGCGCCGTGCCCTGATCTCGGTGTCCGACAAGACCGGCCTGGCCGAGTTGGCCCACGCCCTGCGTGCCCACGGCGTGGAGATCCTGTCCACCGGTGGCAGCGCCAAGGCGATCGAGGCGGCCGGCGTGCCGGTGATCGAGGTGGCCGACCACACCGGCTTTCCCGAGATGCTCGACGGCCGGGTCAAGACCCTGCATCCCGCCATTCACGGGGGGATCCTAGGCGTACGCGGCAACGAGACCCATGAGGCCGCCATGGGCGAGCACGACATCGCCCCCATCGACCTGGTGGTGGTCAACCTCTACCCCTTCGAGGCGACCGTGGCCCGGGGCGCCGACTTCGCGACCTGCGTCGAGAACGTCGACATTGGCGGCCCGGCGTTGATCCGCGCCGCCGCCAAGAACCACGCCGGGGTAGCTGTGGTAACCGACCCCGAGGACTACGCCCCCCTGCTGGAGGACCTGAAGACCCATGGCGGGCGCGTCTCGGCGGCGCTGCGCAAGTGGCTGGCGGCGCTGGCCTTCGCCCGCACCGGTGCCTATGACGGCGCCATCAGTCGCTGGTTCGCCGAGCAGGTGGGCGAGACCGCCCCGCGCCACTTCGTCGCCGCCGGCCGCCTGAAGCAGACCCTGCGCTATGGGGAGAACCCGCACCAGCAAGCCGCCTTCTACGTTCACGGCCTGGCGCGGCCGGGCGTGGCCAGCGCCCGCCAGGTCCAGGGCAAGGAGTTGTCCTACAACAATCTCAGCGACACAGACGCGGCCTTCGATCTGGTGAGCGAGCTCTCCGAGCCCGCCGTGGCCATCATCAAGCACGCCAACCCCTGTGGCGTGGCCCATGGCGAGACCCTGGCCGGGGCCTACGAGCGCGCCCTGGCCTGCGACCCTGTCAGCGCCTTCGGCGGTATCGTCGCCGTGAACCGGGCCCTGGACCGCGCCGCCGCCGAGGCCATCACCCGAATCTTCACCGAGGTGGTCATCGCCCCCGATGCCGATGACGCCGCCCGCGCCGTGTTCGCGGCCAAGAAGACCCTGCGCCTGCTGATCACCGGGGTGATGCCCGACCCGTCCACGCCGGGGATGACGGTGCGCTCGGTGGCCGGCGGCCTTCTGGTCCAGTCGCGCGACGCCGGCCTGGTGTCCAAGGACGACCTGACGGTGGTTACCAAGCGGGCGCCCACGGCCAGCGAACTGACCGACATGCTGCTCGCCGTCCGGGTGTGCAAGCATGTCAAGTCCAACGCCATCGTGTACGTTAAGGGGGGCGCCACGGTGGGCATCGGCGCCGGCCAGATGAGCCGCGTGGACAGCGCCCGCGTCGCCGCCCGCAAGGCCCGGGACGCCGCCGAGGCCGCTGGCCTGTCCGCGCCCCTGACCAAGGGCTCGGTGGTCGCCTCGGACGCCTTCTTTCCCTTCGCCGACGGCCTGTTGGCGGCGGCGGACGCGGGCGCGACGGCGGTCATCCAGCCGGGCGGGTCGGTGCGCGACGAAGAGGTGATCGCCGCCGCCGACGAGGCCGGCCTTGCCATGGTGTTCACTGGAATGCGACACTTCCGGCATTGAGGCCACGCGACCATGACCAAGACGCATCACCGCCTGTTTCCGCGCGCCGCGCAGAGCGGCGATCGGTCCGCCTCACCGGCCGATGGCGACGAGACCGGGCGGCGGGCCGCCGCCGCGAACCCGGCGACGGACGCGTCACCCTCAGCCGCCGCCGGCGCGCTGAACGCGAACGGTCATTGAGGGCGGCCGTTGAGTCCCTCGGCCGCCCCTCCCACACACCCCGGCGTGGCCAGGATGGTCATGCGCACCCTGCGGCCGCCATCCTCCCACGCAATCGTATCGGCCGCCGCGCACATGAGCCGCAGCCCGCGCCCACGCGGCGCCTCCGCCGCCCGGTCCTCCCTCGCATCGTCGCCGGCCGCGCACCTGGCAGCGGCGACATCGAAACCCGGGCCGTCATCGGCGACTCGCAGGATCCACCCGTCGCCGTCCACGTTCCGCGCGGCGCAGATCAGCAGCGGGCGCAGACTGCGCACCGGATCGCGCAGCGCCTCCTCGATGGCCGCCGTATGCGCCAGCCATCCGTCTTGGTGGTCGCGCAAGTCCGGCGAAACCCGGAAGCAGCCATGCATGGCCGCGTTCACCAGGGCCTCGTGGAGGGCGAGGCGCAGGACGTCATGGCGCGGCCGGAGCGCCGGCCAGCGGATCACCGCGGCCTCGGTCAGGACTTCGGCGGTATCCAGGGTCCAGGCGGCGCCCGCGGACAGCAGCAGCGCAACGCCATCGGCGGCGGCCGTCTCCAAGGCCAGGTCGCGTAGGGCCGGTGCCTGGGCCAGGGCCTCGCTCACCACCAGACCGCGCCCGGGCGGCACCAGAACCCGCTCGAGCAGGCCATTCCCCGACGCGCGCAGTTCCAGGTCGGCGACAGACCGCAGGCCAGCGGCATCCAGCGCGGCCTCTGACGCGCTGGCTGGTTCCTGCTGCTCGAACTCCATAAGGGACGCTGGCATCGGGTCTCTCCGGCCAAGACAGGCACCTGCGGAAGGGGGCGCGGCCGCGTGGGCCCGTCAGGGATGGCACGAACCGGGGCGGCGCGCCAGGGACGAACGGGGCTCATCGAATTTTTCGGTCAGACCGCACGGAAAAATTGGTTTGCATACCGGCGCCCGCTCGCATAAAAATTTGCGAGTGATTTGCATTTGCATGATCGGGCCGTCATCATGATGCGCGCCCCACTTCAGGAGACCTCGCCATGACGGCCTTCATTGCCTCCCTCCCCGCCCGGATCGGGGCCCTATCCCGCCCCTTGCGCCTCCTGGCTGGCCGCCCCCGGCGCGCGCTCGCCCTCGTTGCCCTCGTGGGCATCACCCTGTCCCTACCCGGCGGCGCAACCATTCTGCACGACTCCCTGGCCGATGCCTACCTCGCTGTTACGGTATACGTGGCCGGCACCTTGATCCTTCTGGCCGCCCTGGAGCGCCGCACCGGCCTGGACCTGAGCGCCATCCTTCGCCGTCACCAGCGGTGGCAGGTGCCCATCGCCGCGCTCCTGGGGGCCTTTCCGGGGTGTGGCGGCGCCATCATCGCGCTGACCCAGTATACACGCGGTCACCTCAGCATGGGCGGCGTGGTGGCCACGCTGACGGCCACCATGGGCGACGCCATGTTCCTGCTGCTGGCCCAGGCGCCATCCACGGCCGGACTGATCCTGGCCATCAGCGTCGTGATCGGCGTGGTTAGTGGCTGGGTCGTCGATCGCATTCACGGGCCGGACTTCATGCGCCCGCGGCCGTCCGACGACGCGGAGACCGCCGAGGCGGCGTCATGCGCCGGCCGGTGTGGCGCGACGAGCGAGGCCAACAGCCGCCTGGCCATGCGCCTGCGGCGCCTGTGGGTGCTGCTGCTCGTGCCGGGTCTGATCCTGGGCGTGATGCTGTCCTTCCAGGTGGATCCGGACGCCTGGCTCGAACCGATTCTCGGCATGGCGCCGGTGGCCACGCTGGGGGTGGCGGGCGCGGCTCTGTCGCTCGCCTTCTGGATCCTGGTCGGGCGCGGCGCCGAGGTCGGCCCGACCGACACCAAGGCCGGCGCGCGTACCCTCAACCTGGCCCCCGTGGTGGCCACCACATGCTTCGTGACGGCCTGGGTGGTGTTTGCGTTCGTCGGCTTCGAGGTGATGGTGAGCGCGCTCGAACTCGACCTGGCCCACTGGTTCGCCGTGGCCGCGCCCCTGGTGCCGGCGATCGGCGTCGCCGTCGGTCTGATCCCCGGTTGCGGGCCACAGATCCTGGTGACCAGCCTTTATCTTGCGGGTATCGCGCCACTGTCGGCCCAGATTGGCAACGCGATCTCCAACGACGGCGATGCCCTGTTCCCGGCAATCGCCGTGGCGCCCAAGGCGGCCTTCGTGGCCACCCTGTACAGCACCGTCCCGGCCATGGGCGCGGCGTACGTGACCTATGCATTGGTCGGCTAGAGCCAATCCCGAGCGATCCGAACCGGGTCGCACTGGACGACCTTTTGGGGACGATTTGCTCAACATCAAATATTGGGGCGTTTTCGACGAGTCAGTTGCGGCCGAAAACGCCCTGAGCCCCCGCGTCGCCGGCCGCCCTCCCCCCTCGTGCTATCATATGCACACTTTTTTTTGGTCGGTATGGGGTGGTGGCCGGTGGGGTCTCCGGAAAAAAACCGTCATTGCGAGGCCGCATCTCTTGATGCGGGCGAAGCAATCCAGAGCGAAAGACGGTTTACTTTGCCCTGGATTGCTTCGGAGCTAAAGCTCCTCGCAATGACTGCCTGAAAGCCCGTTCGGAAAGTCTCGGGAACCGCAATATATTGTGTGCCCGTGCCCGAATCGCACGACGTATGTGGTGCTTTGCAACGTTTTCCGCACAGACACTGAGTATCAGCAAAGTACAGAGAGTCGCAAGGTCCAATGAAGATGTGTAAATCCGATAGCCCCCTCGGGGTGGGCGGCCGGTTGGCCGGGATCGGCTACCGCCGCGCCTGGAAGAAGGCACGCAACATGGCCCCGGCCTCGACCTCCCACACACCGCCGATCACCTGGGGCCGATGATGGCATGTGGTTTGAGCGAAAATCCGGGCGCCATGTTCGACAGCACCGCCTTTTGGATCGTAGGCTCCGAAGATCAGCCGCCGTATGCGGGCCAGCGCGATCGCCTGGGCGCACATGGCGCACGGCTCCAGCGTGACGTACAGGTCGCAGGTCGTCAGACGCGGCGTGCCCAGCCGTGCCGCCCCATCCCGCAGCACCAGAATCTCGGCGTGCGCCGTGGGGTCTCGGCTCGCCTCCACCTGGTTGCCGGCCCGCGCCAACAGCCGTTCATCACCCGACTCCACCAGCACCGCGCCCACTGGAACCTCGCCCCGCGCGGCCGCGGCCCGCGCCTCCTCCAGGGCCATCCGCATGAACGGAAAGGCCTCGGGCGTGTCGACGGCGGAGTCGGAGTCGGATCCGGACATGGGCGGGGCTCCGCTGGTCAGACGCCGGGGGAGAGGGAAGATCAGGACAGCGCCACATAGACCAGGGGCCGCTCCGCCGGCAAGACGGAACGGCCCCCGAGACTGGGCCCAGTCAGGCTGGACGGCGATGAGCCACGCCCATCGCCGTCCAAGACCGGTGGAGCATGGTGCGTGATTTTGGACTCACCCACCATGCTCTAAGAGTTTGATATTTGAGGCACATCGTCCCCAAGAGGTCATCCAGGGCGATCCGGTTCGGATCGCTTGGGACTTGCTCTAATGCGCGCCCTTCCACACCTCGCGCTTGTAGGCGTAGAGCACGCCGGTGAGCACCAGCAGGAACAGCATCACATAACGGCCCAGGCTCTTGCGCTCCTCCAGTTCGGGCTCGGAGGCCCACTGCAGGAAGGCGCTCACGTCCGTGGCCATCTGCTCCGCCGTGGCCGGGGTGCCGTCCGTGTACTCCATGATGCCCTCGAACAGCTGCTGAGGCATGGAGATGGCGTAGCCGGGGAAGTAGGAGTTGAACGACTTGCCTGGCGCCAGGGAGAAATTCGGGTCCTCCTCCATGGCCCACTCCGGCACGTCATCCTCATAGCCCATCAGCAGGCTATAGACGTAGTCGGCCCCATGATCGCGCGCCCGGTTGATCACCGACAGGTTGGGCGGCACCACCCCACCGTTGGCCAGCATGGCGATGGCGTCGTTCTCGTAGGGTTCGGCGAACGGATCCAGTGGAGTCGCGGGACGCATGAACATGTCGCCCCACTCGTCCGGACCATCCTGCACCTCGAACCGGGCGGCGATCTCCTTCACCTCGTCGGTGGTGTAGCCGATGCCCTCCAGGTTGCGATAGTGCATGTAGTCCAGCGGGTGACAGGACTTGCAGATGTTCTCATAGACCTCCCAACCACGACGCAGCTGCTCTTCGTCATAGCGGCCGAAAACGCCGTCGAAGGTCCAGGACTGGTGCTTCAACTCGGGACCATGCCCACCGCCTCCAGCGGCCAGGGCGGCGGGCGCCCCCGCCACAAGGCCGCCGGCAATGGCGGCCGCGCTGACGATACGCTTCAGGCTGCTCATGCCGAGGCCTCCTTCTGATGTCCGGCGGTCACGGCCGCGCTGATGCTTTCGGGAACCGGCTGTGTCTTCTCCACCTTGCCCAGGATCGGCAGCACCACCAGGAAGTGGAGGAAGTACCAGGCCGTGGCGAACTGACCCAAGGTGACGTAGATGCCCTCGGCCGGCATGGCGCCCAGGTAGGTCAGCAGCACCGCATCGGCGACGAAAATCCAGAAGAAGATGCGGAACACGGGGCGGAA
>JANQGN010000672.1 GCA_028277295.1 Rhodospira sp. | reverse complement strand
TCCTGAGGAAGCGGAGCGACCGAAGGATCTCCATCGATGGTCCTGACCCTCTCGGATCGTGACTCATGAACGATCGTCCATCCGCGTTCGGAGCCCTGGGGGTCCAGGCGACCGGCTTGACGGCGTCGTTCACCGGCGGTCCGGCCAAGTGTTGGAATCGGTGACCATAAGAGCCCGTCCGGAACGTCTCGAGCGCCGCAATATGTTGTGTGCTTTCACCCGAACGGCATACCGTATGTGGCGCTTTGAAGGGCATTCCGGACAGACACTAAGAGCATGGTGGGTGATTTGGGACTTTCCCACCATGCACTAAGTCGAGCCCGTGACCCCGGGTGTGGCCCGCCCCCACGAACGGCCGCGACCCCACCTCGTCGATCCAGCCGCGATTCCGCGCCAGATGCATGGTCAATCCGCGCAGGGCCTCCGGCCAGGCGTGAGGGTGGCGGTGTCCCCGATGGGCCGTACAGGCGCCGAGTCGCCTCAATTGCCGCCAATTTCGACAGGGTTTTTTGCGTGGGTATCCGGTGGCGCGCGCGGATCGCCCCGGGCGGCGCCGGTCGTCCACTTGACATTGTTGGCGGCGCCTGGGACCTTGTTACGTATGCGGTCTCTAATATACGGGATCAGAGCACCGCGACCCGCGCCATCCGGGTGTTCCTGCCGGAGAGGGGCGACACCAAAAAAACAAAGGTCGCCATGATGCGACAACAATCAATGGAACTAGGGAGTGTCCAGGATATGCGATTCTCAGAGAGGGGACAGCGCCGCCTGACCTTGGCGGCGTTGACGGTCGGGGTGGCCGCCGTCACGGCGTCGGCTCTTGCTGAAGACTCCATGGCCGACCCGGCGGTGGAGATCATGGCGGGGTCCTGCACCTTCTGCCACGGCCCCAACGGCGTCGGCGTTGGCGAGGCGGTGCCGACCATTTCCGGGCTGCATGCCGATCAGTTCGCCTACATGATGCGCACCTACCAGGACGAGACCAATCCGTCGACGGTGATGGGGCGGATCGCGCGCGGCTATACCGAGGATCAGATCGAGCAACTCGCCCTCTACTTCGAGAGCTTGCCGTTCGAGCGCCCGCCGCAGCCGTCGATTGACATGACCCTGGTCGCGGAAGGCAAGGTGCTGGCCGCCGAGTACTGCGAGTCTTGCCACGAGAACGAGGGCCGGGATGGCGAGGGCGTGGGGATCCTCGCCGGCCAGAAGCTGGTGTACATGCGCTATGCCACCGAGGATTTCCTTGAGGGGCATCGCGAGATGGAGCGCCGCCAGGCGCGCAAGTTCCGGGAACTGATGGATGCCCACGGCATGGAGGGCTTCGAGAAGATCCTGCACTACTACGCCAGCGTGAAGTGAGGACCCGGCGATGATCAAGACGACACGACGCACGTTCCTGCATCTTGCCGGCGTCACCACCGCCGCCACCGCCCTGGGTGTGACCGGCTTTCCCTCCATTGCCCGCGCCGCCGGGCCCCGTGTCGTGGTGGTCGGCGGCGGCCCCGGCGGCGCCACCACCGCGCGCTACCTCAAGCGCTACGCTCCCGGGGCCGACGTCACCCTGATCGAGGCCAATCCGACCTACACCACCTGCTTCATGAGCAACGAGTACCTGGCCGGGGACCGGGCCTTCGAGACCCTGCAGGTGGGCTTCGACGGGTTGCGCGCCCAGGGCGTCACCGTGGTGCATGACCGGGTGACCGGCGTGGACGCCGACGCCAAGACCGTCAGCACCCAGGGCGGTGACACCCTGCCGTATGACCGGTGCGTGGTCGCCCCCGGCATCGACTTCAAGTACGGCGCCATCGAGGGGTATTCGGCGGAGGTGGCCGACAGCACCCTGACCCATGCCTGGAAGGCCGGGCCGCAGACCCAGGTTCTGCGCCGGCAACTCGAGGCCATGGAGGACGGCGGCACCTTCGTGCTGGTCGCGCCGCCCAACCCGTTCCGCTGCCCGCCCGGCCCCTACGAGCGGGTCAGCCTGGTGGCCAGCTACTTCAAGCGCTACAAGCCCCGCTCCAAGATCATCATCCTGGATCCCAAGGACAAGTTCTCCAAACAGGGCTTGTTCACCGAGGCCTGGGAGCAGTTCTACGGCTTCGGTACCGAGAACAGCATGATTGAATGGGTGTCCGGGTCCAACGGCGGCGGCGTCACCAAGGTGGATCCCTCCACCATGACCGTCACCAGCGCCGGCGCCGGTGACATCAAGGGCGACGTGATCAACATCATCCCGCCGCAGACAGCCGGCCGGCTGGCGTTCGACGCTGGTCTGGTGGACGGCGACTGGGTGGCCGTCCACAAAGGGACCTTTGAATGCCTGGACGTGCCGGGCGTTCACGTCCTGGGTGATGCCAGCGTGGCCGCCGCCATGCCCAAGTCGGGCTCCAGTGCCAATTCCCAGGCCAAGGCGGCGGCCGTGAGCCTGTTGGCTCTGGCGCAGGGGCAGGAGCCGCCATCACCGCAACTGGCCAACGCCTGTTACTCCATCGGCGGCCCGGACTTCGGCTTCTCGGTGGCGGCGATCTACACCTACGACGACTTCGAGAACCAATTGAAGCCCGTCGAGGGCGCCGGTGGCGTGTCGCCGGCCAAGGCCGACCCGTCGATCCGCGCCCGGGAACTGGCCTACGCCCATAGCTGGTTCGACAACATCAAGAACGACGTCTGGGCCGTTTAAGACCCAGCGTGCATGGCGTGGCCCCCGCCCGCGAGGGCGGGGGCGCGTCATGTCCGGGGCCGGCTCCTCACGGAAAGGGAAGGGCTGGCCGCCGGCTGTTCGCGGAATGGTTCCCGTGTTCCGCTTCCAGGTCACGCCCTGAGGAGGCCCGATGTTCTCGCCCGATAGCCCCCCTGGCCGCGCCAGCGACCCGCCCCATGATCCGCACGCAAATGATGCCCCGCCGCGAAAAGGTTGGGCGCGGCGGGTGATCCGCAATCCCTTCGCCACCACCACCAGCGGCGTGATCTTCGTCCTGGCCGTCCTGGTGGGGATCGGCGGCGCCTACGGTGGATTCAACGTGTTCGCCAAGGTCACCAACACCACCGCGTTCTGCATCTCTTGCCATGAGATGGAGGTCGGCCCCTATGCCGAGTACAAGAACTCCATCCACTATGCGAACCGCACGGGCATCCGCGTGGAATGCGCCGACTGCCATGTTCCGCGCGACTTTGGCCCCAAGGTGATGGCCAAGATCATCGCCGCCAAGGATGTCTGGCACCATCTGCTGGGCACCATCGACACGCCGGAGAAGTTCGAGGCCCATCGGCTGGACATGGCGGAACGGGTGTGGGCCAAGTTCGAGGCCACCGAGTCCCGCGAGTGCCGGGTCTGTCATGCCTTCGACGCGATGGA